>NZ_CAXTBY010000089.1:0-9542 GCF_964242245.1 uncultured Methylobacterium sp.
GGCCGCACCATCCACGCCTTCCACACCGAGGGCGCGGGCGGCGGGCACGCGCCCGACATCATCAAGGTGGCGGGCTTGGCCAACGTGCTGCCGTCGTCCACGAACCCGACGCGGCCCTACACGAAGAACACCATCGACGAGCACCTCGACATGCTGATGGTGTGCCACCACCTCTCGCCGTCGATCCCCGAGGATCTGGCGTTTGCCGAGAGCCGCATCCGCAAGGAGACGATCGCGGCCGAGGACATCCTGCACGACATCGGCGCGCTCTCGATGATGTCGTCGGACAGCCAAGCGATGGGCCGGGTCGGCGAGGTCGCGATCCGCACGTGGCAGACGGCCGATAAAATGAAGCGCCAGCGCGGCGCGCTGCCCGGCGACGCATCCGGCAACGACAACCTGCGGGCGCGCCGCTACATCGCGAAATACACGATCAACCCGGCGATCGCCCACGGCGTCTCGCAGCATATCGGCTCGGTGGAGGCCGGAAAGCTCGCCGACCTCGTGCTGTGGTCGCCGGCCTTCTTCGGGGTGAAGCCCGACCTCGTGCTCAAGGGCGGCATGATCGCGGTGGCGCCGATGGGCGACCCCAACGCCTCGATCCCGACGCCGCAGCCGGTGCACTATCGCCCGATGTTCGGTGCCTTCGGCCGCGCGCCGTTCGCCACGGCGCTGACCTTCGTCTCGAAGGCTGCGGTCGAGGACGGGCTGCGTGAGAAGCTCGGCGTCTCGAAGCAGCTCGTGGCGGTCGAGAACGTGCGCGGCGGCATCTCCAAGAAGAGCATGGTGCTCAACGACGCCACCCCGGTGATCGAGGTCGATGCCGAGACCTACGATGTCCGCGCCGACGGCGAATTGCTGGTCTGCGAGCCGGCGGACGTGCTGCCGATGGCGCAGCGGTACTTCTTGTTTTGAGATAGGATCGGGTTGGTCTGATTGGAGGCTCACCATGTCGAAGGCCGCGCTGAAGCCGCCCCCGGCGGTGAGTCCGTACGAGACGGATTTCTATCTCTGGACCCAGGCCCAGGCCGCACTGCTGCGCGCGCGCCGGTTCGACGAGCTCGACCTTGAGAACCTGATCGACGAGGTGGCGAGCGTGGGAGGCAGCGAGAAGCAGCAGATCGAAAGCCGGCTGGATATCCTTCTCGGCTACCT
Source organism: uncultured Methylobacterium sp. (assembly GCF_964242245.1). Classification (NCBI taxonomy): domain Bacteria; kingdom Pseudomonadati; phylum Pseudomonadota; class Alphaproteobacteria; order Hyphomicrobiales; family Methylobacteriaceae; genus Methylobacterium; species uncultured Methylobacterium sp. The sequence continues at coordinate 1,156 of NZ_CAXTBY010000089.1, forward strand.
TCTCAAGTGGAAGTATCAGCCAGGAGCGCGCAACGATAGCTGGACGGCGACGATCTTCGAGCAACGGGGCCGGATCGCACGCGTCCTTCGCGCCAGTCCCAGCCTGAAACGCGACCCGGCCGACGTGTTCGACGCGTGCTACGTGTCTGGCCGGCTGCTCGCGTCGAGGGACACGGGAATCGACTTTACGCTGTTCCCGCAGGCGCCGCCGTTCACGCTCGCCCAGGCGCTAGACCTCGATTACCTGCCCAAGGAGCCCGACCTCCTGGATCAGTCCTGAATTCGATGGGCCACACACCATGATCCGCGCCACGCGCGTCGTCCGCGCCGCCGCGCTTGCCGGCGGCGAGATCGTCGACCGGATCGTCCTCGATCACGGCGACCGGCACCGCCGCCGCATGGCGATGCGGGGCGTCGGGGGCTTGACCTTCCTGCTCGACCTGTCCGAGCCGACGGTGCTCGACGACGGCGACGCGCTGGTGCTGGAGGACGGGCGGCTCGTCTGGGTCGAGGCGGCGTCCGAGGCCCTGCTGGAGATCCGTGCGGCGTCGCCGCGCGCGCTGAAGCGCCTGATCTGGCACATCGGCAACCGGCACATCCCGGCCGAGATCGGCGACGACACGGTCTTCATCGCGCACGATCACGTGCTGGCCGAGATGGTGCGGGGCTTAGGGGGCAGCGCCGAGCCGGTGGAGCGCCCGTTCCGGCCCGAGGGCGGTGCCTACGCCGGCGCCGACCGCGCGCACCACCACGGCGACGGGCACTGGCATGCCCATGATTGAGCAGCTTCGGCTGATGGCGTGGCTGTCGCCGGGTTACCCGGTCGGAGCCTACGCCTACTCGCACGGGCTCGAAGCGGCGGTCGAGGCCGGCAACGTCACCGACGAGGCGTCCCTCAGTGCGTGGCTCGGCGACGTGCTGGAGCACGGCGCCGGCCGCAACGACCTGATCCTCGCGCGCCACGCCCACCGGGCGGCCGCCGACGACGACGCGGGGGCGGTCCGCGACCTCAACGACCTCGCCCTGGCGCTGGCGCCCTCCCGCGAACTGCGCCTGGAGACGGCCCAGCAGGGCCGCAGCTTCCTCGACGCGACGCGGATCGCGTGGCCGGACCCGCGCCTCCTCGCCCTGTCCGAGGCGGTCGCCGGCGACATCGCCTACCCGGTGGCGGTCGGCATCGCGGCCGGCGTGCACGGCATGGCGCTCCGACCGACCCTCGCGAGCTTCGGCCTCGCCTTCGTCCAGAACCTCGTCTCGGCGGCGCTCCGCCTCGCGCCCGTGGGTCAGACGGCCGGCACCCGCATCGTCGCGGCGCTCGCGCCGCGGGTCGCGGCGCTCGCCGCCACGATCCCGGACCTCAGCCTCGACGATCTTGGCTCCGCGACGCTGCGCCTCGATCTCGGCTCGTTCCGGCACGAGACGCAGTACTCCCGGATCTTTCGCTCCTGACCCACCTCGAAGGCGAGACCTCCCCCATGGCGTCGAACAACGGCCCGCTCCGCGTCGGCATCGGCGGGCCCGTGGGCTCGGGCAAGACCGCGCTGATGGAGCAGCTCTGCAAGCGGTTCCGCGACCGCTACGAGATCTGCGCGATCACCAACGACATCTACACCAAGGAGGATGCGCGCATCCTCACCGTGGCGGGCGCGCTGCCCGAGGAGCGGATCATGGGCGTCGAGACCGGCGGCTGCCCGCACACGGCGATCCGCGAGGACGCCTCGATCAACCTCGCCGCGGTCGCCGAGATGCGCCGCCGCTTCCCGAAGCTCGACCTCGTGCTGATCGAATCGGGCGGCGACAACCTCGCGGCGACGTTCTCGCCGGAACTGGCCGACATCACCCTCTACGTCATCGACGTGGCCGGCGGCGAGAAGATCCCGCGGAAGGGCGGTCCCGGCATCACGCGCTCCGACCTGCTCGTCGTCAACAAGACCGACCTCGCCCCGCTCGTCGGCGCCGATCTCGGGGTGATGGAGGCCGACACCCAGCGGATGCGGGGGTCGCGACCCTACGTGTTCGCGTCGCTGCGGGCCGGCACCGGGGCGGATGCCATCGCCCGCTTCGTCGAGGAGGCGGGGGGACTGGCCTGACGCTTCTCGACGCCGACGCCGCGGAGCCCGGCTCGTCGGGGACGGCCGCACGTCGCGGGCTCGAACGCCAAACCCGGCCGGGCCGGATCGCGACGCTGAAGCGTCGCGTCAGTGCTCAGCGCGCGCGGCGGACAGGAACACTCCCGCGCGGCACGTCGCCCATCAGCGCGTCGAAGGGCTCATCCGGGCCGAGAACTCTTCGGTGGCTGCGGCGGCGGCCCGATCCCGGGGCGTTCCGATGACCCTCGTCCGCGCTTGACGGGCCTCGGCCGAGGCCGCCGTCAGGGCGAGGACGATGCCGACGACGGTTGCGCGCGGAATGAACGTCATGGCCGGCAACCCCTTGAACGGATGCGGCCGATCCGCGGCGAAAGCCCTGGTCGACCGGCCCATCCCTCAAGGCTGCGCGAGTGGGCGTACGCCGGGCGATCTACGCGATTCGGCACCGTGCTTCCGGGTCGGTTTCGCGCTCCGCTGCGGGCACCAGCCCCGGCGGCTCGACGCAGGCCTGTTCTCTTCCCTGCCGAGCCGACCGCAGACCTTCGGCATCATGGCTCTCGCCCTCGAAAGTTGTCGCGCGCCCGATCCATCGGACACCCTGCGTCGGAGATCGCCGGAGGGCGCTTGGCCCCTCGGAGCGCCGTCTCGACAGCCGGTCGGATCGATGCGAGGCTGCGACACGGTCGCTCGCGAGCGGGCCCTGCGGAGAAGACATGTCGTCGGAATTTCAGGAATCGCGCGCGGCCCTGATCCTGCTCGCCGTGGCTGTGCTGTCGGTCCTCATCTTCGGAGCCGTGACCCTCGTCAGCCAGATCGGCTGAGCCGTCCCCGCGGCGCCTCCACGTCCCGCGCCTGCGCTGACCGAGCCGGCCAGGGCTGCACGCGTCCCGCGTTGGAAGTGCCGAGCCTTCAAGGCCGATGGCTTCTTCGCAAATCTCGGTAGAATGCAGCGGTCTGGCGCGTGATCCGCCATTGAGTTAACCGATTGTTAATTCCATCTTGGGTTGTATGTCATTGGCTTGAGAGCGAAATTGCAACTGCATCGTGGAGATCGTCCATGCGCGCCGACACGATCGACCGGACCTACCCTGCATCCGTTGACCTGTCCGCAGCCCTGACCGCCTCGGGCGTCGTCGGAACGTGGGCGTGGTCGGCCCGGCCGGACCGCTGCACCCTCGATGCGGGCGCCGCCGAGGTTCTCGCGGGCGATCACACGATCGCCGGGCTTCCGCTTCCCCTGGAACAGGCCAAGGCCCGCGTCCATCCCGACGACCGTCCTGAATTGTTCCGTCACTTCAAGCGCCTGCGCCGGTGCGGCGGCCTGTTCGTCGCCGAGTACCGGACGGTGTCCGCCACCGGACGGGTCCGCAGGATCCTCGATCGCGGCCGGCTCGTGCGGAGCGAAACCGGCGTCGTCGCGCACGGCCACGGCATCATCATCGACGTGACGGAAAGCGACCTGGACCTGGAATCCTTCGCGGCCACCGTCCTACCCGATCCCGTCGCGCTCCTCGAGGCGGCCGCCGACCACGCCATCGCCTGCCGCGAAGCGATCGAACAGCTCGACAACTCCGAGTTGCGACTCATCGCCAATGTCCTGCTCCTGAGCCTCGGCCAGCACTTGGCGAAGGTGTCGACCGGCAGTAACGCGGGACGCGCTCACTGAGGGGCGAACACCCTCGTCGCGCGGTTGCCGTCCTGCGCCGGAACGTTCGTCGGCCCCAGCGACCTACTGCACCAGCACGGCTTGGTTGCACAGCGTTCCGTCGACCGTGACGTCGGCGTAGCCGACGCGGATGCCAAGCGTCCGCAGGGTCGTGTCGAGGACGAGGTCCAGGGCGGGCGCGACGCCCGAGAGCGTCGCCGACAGGAGCGGGCCGAGCAGCGGCGGGGGGAGGAGCCCGTCGATCGACAGGCTCATGCCCTGGATCAGGCTTCCGGTAAGCGACCGGGCCATCCCGGTGGTCGAGACGCCGCGCACGACGTGGCGGGCGATGTCGTCGTCGGAGAAGGTCAGGGTCTGGGCCCACGGGCTGGCGACCGTCGCCCGCGCCGTGCCCTGGACTGTCAGCAGCGGCAGGGTGATCAGGGGGGCGCCGCGACCCAGGTCGGGGGACGCAGCGCCGACCGCGATGCTGCTGCGCGGGACGTTGGCGATGGCCAGGGTGAGCAGGCCGGGCTGCGCGTCGAGGGTGACTTGGCGCATGGACGCCGCCGTCCACGGGCACGCGACGGAGCGGAGCGTCGCGCTCGCCCGTGCCACCTCGGCGTAGATCGGCAGGCTCACGGTGCCGAGCCCAAGGGGCGCCGTGAGGGTCGTCTCGATCAGCAGGCGCGTCTGCGCCGTGGAGATCGTGGCGTTCGCCGTGCCCGGCTGCACGAAGGACGAACTCTGCCGCCGCTCGCCGACGGCGAGGGTGAGCCGGGTGCCGAGCAGCCCCGGAACCGTGGCGCCCAGGTCGATCGAGACCTGATTCTGGCCGTTGGCCATCGCGGCGATGCCGGAGACGAGGTCCATCAGGCCGACCTGCGGTCCGGCCGTGCCCCGTGGCGGCGAGAGGGCGGAGGCGTCGCCGAGATCGGCGATCCGCGCCACCGGGATCATCGCGCCGGCGTTCGGCAGGGCCGAGAGCAGGTTGCCCACCGCTGCGGCGGCGGCGCCCGCCCCCGGCGTGCCCTGCGCCGTCACCCTCAGGGCGGCGGTGATCTGCCCGACGCTCGCGTTGGCCGCGACGATGTCGGCGTAGGTCGCGGCCTGAAGTCCGAGGCTGGGCGCCAGGGCGTCGAGGACGCCGAAGGTGTCGATGCGGGTCGTGAGGAGCGCGTTGTAGTCCATCACGGAGAGCGAGATCCTGGTGCCGAGCATCGCCCCGAGCACCGCGTTGGCGATCCCGGCATCCAGCGCGGCCGTTCCCGAGCCGATCGAGAATGCGGCAAACCGCGCGTTCGCGGCGGTTCCGGTCACCTGGACCGGCACGCTCCTCGGCAGGCCGACGAGCCGCGCGAAGTGCACCGGCACGTCCGTCCGCAGGCCGACCCTGACGGCGTTCGTCGGTGTCGTCCCCGCCTGGAACCGGCTTGCCGGGGCGACCTTGGCGTTGCCCGCGTAGCTTCCCGGTGCGACCGTGACCGTGGCGGTCGATCCGTAGCCGTTGTCGGCGAGCGACCGGCGCGCGAGGGCGTCCGCTCGGCCGGTATCGGCTGCTGCCAGCATCGCGGCGATGTCGACGGCGCCCTGTGCCCTGCGCTTGGCGTACACGACCAAGCCGAGATCGACGCCGACCGCGCCCGCGCCCATGAGGAATGTCGCGCCGAGGGCCACCAGGATCGCCACCGATCCGTGCCGATCGGACGCGAGGCGACGCTGGGGGGGCCTCATAGGCCGCCTCGACGCACGCTGACCGTGCTCGTCAGCAGATCCGGAGGCAGCGGAACGAGCCTGCCGAGGCCCTTCAGCCCGAGGACGGACGTGTCGTAGCTGAGGGTGACGGTATAGACGGCCGCGTCGGCGGCGCTCGTGCCGACCTGCACGCCGACGCTGCCCGCCCTGAACATCGAGCCGGAGGCCAAGCTGCGCTGCACGACGGCCTGCGCCAGGGCGGCCCGCTCCGCATCGGTCAGGCCGGCGAGCGAAGCCCGTGCCGCCTCCGCCGCGATCTCGCGGAGGGTGTGGGCGGCTCCGAGATATACGCCGAACGACAGGATGCCGGCGAACAGGAGCAGCAGCAACGGCGCGACCAGGGCGAATTCCACCGCCGAACTGCCGCCCCGGCATCGCATCCCCGCCGCGCTGCCGTGCGCGTGTCGAAGCCACACCTCCATCGCGAAATTCCCTCTCAGGTTGCAATCTTGCGTACTCGATTGCAACCTGAGAGGGAATTACCTAAGAGTGCGTTATGATACATCTCAGGGTTGTGTATCTTGTCATCGGAACGAGACCGCGGTCTCAGGCTGCGGCGGCCCGGATGTCGGATGCGGCGAGCATCGGGCCGATCTCCTGGGCAGGTCGAGGGGGGCTGAACAGGAAGCCCTGCATCTCCTGGCAGCCCTCGGCCCGCACGGCGGCGAGCTGCTCCTCGGTCTCGATGCCCTCGACCAGGGTCGTGATGCCGAGGCTGGCGCCCAATCCCACCAGCGCGCGGATGATCGCCCCGGCTTCCGTGGCTTGGCCGGCATCGTGCACGAACGAGCGGTCGATCTTGATCTTGTCGAAGGGGAAACGGCGCAGGTAACTCAAGCTGGAGTAGCCGGTGCCGAAATCGTCCATCGAGATACGAATGCCGGCCCGGCGCAGCAGGTGCAGGGTCTCGAGGTTCGCCTCCGTGTCGTCCAGGAGCACGCTCTCGGTGATCTCCAGTTCCAGGCGGTCGGCCCGGAGGCCGCTGGTGGCCAGCGCCAGGAGAACGCGCTGGGCGAAGTTGCGGTGCCGCAACTGCACGGCCGAGACGTTGACCGCGACGGTGATCCGACCCGGCCACGACACGGCCTCGCGGCAGGCTTGGTTGAGGACCCACTCGCCGAGCGCCACGATCAGCCCGGTCTCCTCCGCCACCGGGATGAAGGTCGCCGGAGAGATCAATCCGCGCTCCGGATGGCGCCAGCGGACCAGGGCCTCCAGGCCCGTGATCCGATCGGTGCCGAGATCCACCAGGGGCTGGTAGTGCAGCTCGAAGGCGTCCGTCCGCAGGGCTTCGGCGAGTTCCCGCTCCAGGTCGCGCCGGGCCTGGGCCGTCTCGTCCATCGCCGTCTCGAAGAGGCGGGCGATGCCGCGGCCCGCGCCCTTGGCATGGTAGAGCGCCGTGTCGGCGTTCTTGAGGAGGCGGTCGATGTCGTCGGCGTCCTCGTCGGCCATGGCGATGCCGACGCTCATGCCGATCTCGACGGTGCATCCGTTGATCTCGTAGGGCGCGCTCACCACGGCGATCAGGCGCTCGGCCATCGCCATCGCTCCGGCCACGTCGGTCACCCGGTGGAGGACCGCGAACTCGTCGCCCCCGAGCCGCGCCACGAGGTCGCCGGTTCGCACGCGGGTGCAGAGGCGCACGGCCACGGCGCGCAGCAGCGCGTCGCCGGCACCGTGGCCGTGGGTGTCGTTGACGCCCTTGAAGCGGTCGAGGTCGAGGCAGAGCATGGCGAGGCGGCGATGCGCCTCGCCGTCCCGGCCCTGGCCGAGCATGTCCAGGCCGTGCTCGCGCAGCGCCGTGCGGTTGGGCAGGTCGGTGAGCGCGTCGTGGCGCGCCATGTGCGCGATCCGCGCCTCGTTGCGTCGGCGCTCGGTGATGTCCTCGAAGGTCGCGACCCAGCCCTCGCCCTCGATCGTGCGGTAGCACAGGGCGAGGACGCGGCCGTCGGCGAGTTCCTGGTGGATCGGGGCCGGGTCGGGTGACAGCAGCGCGAGGCGCGTGCCCTCGCACAGGCTGTCGACGGTCACGCCCTTCCGGTAGGTGCCGTGCGCCACCAGGACCTCGCAGACCTCGCGTTGGCTCATCCCGAGGGTCAAGTGCTCGGACGCGAGGCCGAAGAGTTCGCGGTAGCGCCGATTGCACACGACGAGGCGCGTGGTCCCGTCGAACATGCACAAGCCCTGCGTCATGTTGCCGAGGGCGGCGTCGAAGCGCCGGTTCTGCGCCACGAGGGTGGCGTGCGAGGCGCGCAAATCCGCGAGCGCTCCCGCCAGGGCGCCCCGTGCCCGCCCCTCGGAGCTGATGTCGGTGCCGACGCCGCGATAGCCGAGGAAGGTGCCCGCCTCGGACAGTCGCGGCTCTCCGCTGATCCGGAACCAGCGCGGGCGCCCGTCTGGATGATCGTAGGGATAGATGAAGTCGCTGACGGGCCGCCGCTGCTCGATGGCCTCCCGGTAGGACTCCCAGAAGACCGCGTCCCCGCCGTTCGCCGCGATCGTGGCCCGCGACAGGCCGGTGAGCGCCGCGACGCTCCGGCCTAGGAAGCGTTCCGACTCGGGCGAGAGGTAGGTGAAGCGCTGAGCGGCATCGGTCTCCCAGATCCAGTCCGAGTCGACCTGAATCAGATCTTCGTGAGGCTGCGTGAGCATTCTGACACCAAGTTGGCCGTGCCATAGTCGGGGCCAGTGTTTAAAATTCATCCCAGTGTTTCTCAGCAATTCGATCGATAAGACCTTGCCGGGCGATGCGCGTCCGACCTCACGACGCCTCCCGGACGGACATCCCATCGGGCTGGGACGGACGCGCGTATCCGGGCTTCAAATCCGGTGGATTGAGGCAGCGGAGAGCCGTGCTCTCGGCCGCTCCGCCGTCCTGCTTCTCCACGGCTTTCCAC
>NZ_CAXTBY010000089.1:9642-16721 GCF_964242245.1 uncultured Methylobacterium sp.
GGGGGTAAGGGACGTCGCGGTCACGTCCGGCCACGTCCTCGCGGGTTGAGGCTTGGCCGCGGTCGTCACGCCGCGCGCGGTACCGCCATGGCGTCACGCGCCGGCCTGACCTAGCATCCGCCCGAATGGCGGCCGCACGACAAGATCCGGCGCCCGGGAGGACACGCATGACCAAGGGACAGATCCGTCTCGCGCTCGCGGCCGCGCTGGCGGCGCTCGGTGCACCTGCCGCGGCGCAAGGCCCGGCCTTCTCCGACGGGGTCGTGAAGATCGGCATCCTCAACGACCAGTCGGGCACCTATGCCGAGTTCGGCGGCCGCTCCTCGATCGAGGCGGCGCGGATGGCGGTGGAGGATTTCGGAGGCACGATGAACGGCGCGCCGATCGAACTCGTCACCGCCGACCACCAGAACAAGCCGGACATCGCGTCCGGCATCGCCCGGCAATGGTACGACCGCGACCACGTCGACGCGATCATGGAGCTCACCACCTCCTCGGTCGCCATCGCCGTGCAGGGCCTGTCGAAGGAGAAGCGGAAGATCACGATCACGACCGGCTCGGCGAGCGCCGACATCACCGGCAAGTTCTGCACGCCCTACGGCTACCACTGGGCCTACGACACCCACGCGCTGGCCGTCGGCACCGGAGGCGCCCTGGTGCAGCAGGGCGGCGACACGTGGTTCATGCTGACCGCCGACTACGCCTTCGGCTACTCGCTGGAGGCCGAGATCGCGCGCTACGTCACGTCGAAGGGCGGCAAGGTGCTCGGCGGCGTGCGCCATCCGCTCTCGGCCCAGGATTTCTCCTCGTTCCTGCTCCAGGCGCAGGGGTCGGGCGCTAAGGTGATCGGGCTGGCCAATGCCGGCCTCGACACGTCGAACACGATCAAGCAGGCGGCCGAGTTCGGCATCGTCGAGGGCGGCCAGCGGCTCGCCGCGCTGCTGTTCACCCTGACCGAGGTCAAGGGCCTCGGGTTGAGGGTCGCTCAGGGTCTCACCCTGACGGAGGGCTGGTACTGGGACCTTACCGACGAGACGCGCGCCTTCGGGAGCCGCTTCATGACGCGCACCGGCAAGATGCCGAACATGATCCACGTCGGCACCTACTCGGCGGTGCTCCAGTACCTCAAGGCGGTGAAGGCCGCCGGCACCGACGAGACCGAGGCGGTCAACAGGCTCCTCCACGCGATGCCGGTCGACGACGTCTTCGCGCACGGCGGCAAGGTGCTGCCGAACGGTCGCATGGTGCATGACATGTACCTGTTCGAGGTCAAGACGCCGGCCGAGTCGAAGGGCGAGTGGGACCTCTACCGGAAGCTCGCCACCGTGCCCGGCGCGGACGCCTTCGCCACGGCCGAGGCCAGCGGCTGTCCCGCCACCGCGGCCGCCAAGTGAGGCTCGGATCGGTTCTCCGGCGCGTCGTGCCCGCGATCAGACCGCGAGGAGGCGCAGAACGCCCTCGCCGCGGCGGTGCCCGACCGTCGTGACCGCGACCTCGCCAAGACCGCGCTCGGCCACGAGCCCGGCCGCGAGCGCCGCCCCGAACGGGGCCGTGACTTCCAACCCGTGACCGATGAGGTCGCCGAGCGCCTGAACCCGCGCCCCGGGCGCAAGCGCATCCAGCGTCCGCCGCTCCTCCGCGGTGATCGGCGCGACGCCGGTGGCGCCCGAGAGGACCGCGTCGGGCTGCGCGATCCCGGCCTGCCGCCAGAGCGAGGCGAGGCTGTCCGAGACGCTGCCGGGCACCCTCCGGGTGCGGTCGCTCGCCACCGGCGCGAGCCGCGCGAGCAGGCGGGCGCCGCGGGCTGCGGCGGCCTCGGCCGATTCCAGCAGGAGGAAGGCGGCGCAACTCGCGAGGATGAACCCGGGGGCGTCCGCGCGGGCGAAGACCGGCGCGTAGTCGGGCTTGCGGAGGTATCCGCCCATCTCGTGGATCACGAGCACGTCCGGCCGCTCGGCGCTGTAGGAGCCGCCGACCAGCATCGCATCGATCTGGCCCGAGGCGATCCGCGCCTGTCCGATGCGCAGCGCGTCGATGCCCGCCGCTTCCTCGCCCATGAAGGTGCGCGAGGCCCCGGTGACGCCGTGGACGATGGCGATGTTGCCGGCCAGCAGGTTCGAGAGCTGGGCCAGGAACAGGGTCGGCCGCAGGTCGTTCTGCAGCCGCTCGTTGAGGTAGCTTCCCGGATCGGCGGCATCCCGCAATCCGGTGAGGATCGCGCCGTCGACGGCGTAGTCGCGCTCGCCGCCGCCCGCCGCGACGACGAGGTGGAGCGCCTGCTTGAAGGCGGCATCGTCCTTGACGCCGGCCGAATCCAGGGCGAGGCCGGCGGCGTAGACGCCGAGCCGCTGCCACGCCTCCATCTGCCGCTGGTCGGATTTTTTCGGGATCTGCCCGTCCCAGGCGAGCGACGGCGCCGGGTGCACCGGATAGGGCGCGAAGGTCGTCGCGTCGGTGCGCGGCGGCGCGCCGGTCTCCAGCGCGTCGAGATGCGCGGCCAGCCTCTCGCCGGTGCAGGAGACGAGGCCGATGCCGGTGACGACGACGGTGCGGCTCATGCCGTGCGCCCGTCGAGGACGAGCCCGATCCGCGCGGCGCGCGCGCGCATCGGCGCGTCGAGGCCCGCGGGAAACGGCATCGTGCGGAACCGCAGCTCGGCGTCGGCGAGCCGCCTGCCGTCGTGGCGGATCGAGGCCCTGGTGACGGCGTAGCCCGAACCGTCGTGCTCCAGGCTCGCCGCGACGTTCAAGGTGGCGCCGGGACCCACGAACGCGCGGAAGCGGGCCTTGTCGACGCCCATCAGGAACGGCATCTGCGCGAAGTCGAGGTGGGCGAGCACGAGGTAGCCGGAGGCCTGGGCCATGGTCTCGGTGAGCAGGACGCCCGGCACCAGGGGATGGCCGGGGAAGTGGCCCTCGAAGACGGGGCTCTCCATCGGCACGTGGGCCAGGGCCTCGATCCGGCCGGCGGCCCGATCGAGGCGCACCACGGAATCGATCATCTCGAAGTATTCGAGCCGCATGGTGTCCCGATCCGTGTTCGGGCGTCAGGGCGCGTCCTGCTCAGGCCTTGGCGGCCTTCTCGGCGACCAGCGCGTCGATGCGCGCACAGAGGTTCTTCAGCACGAAGTATTCCTCGGCCGGCACCTTGCCCTCGTTGACCTCCTGGGTCCACCGCTCCAGCGGCAGCTTGATCCCGAAGGCCTTGTCGACGGCAAACGCGATGTCGAGGAACGCGAGGCTGTCGATGCCGAGGTCGTCGATGGCGTGGCTCTCGGGCGTGATCTTCTCGCGGGGGATGTCGGCGGTCTCGGCGATGATGCTGGCCACGCGCTCGAAGGTCGCCGTATTGCCGGGGTTGGGCTGGTCAGACATGCGTTCTCGCCGAGATTCGCTTGAGACTTGGATTCGCTTGAATGGAGCGCCCCCGGGCGGGCGCCACCGCGCTCCTGCCCGTGCGGCCGGCCTCGCACCGCGGAGCTTGCCAAGCCGGCTCCCATCATGAGGCCGCGACCTCTACACGAGGGGGTCCGGCCCGGCAACCGCGCGATCGTGCCCCTCCGCCGGCCCGTTTCGTGCGGGCGCGCAACGGCGTAGAGATCGGACCCTCGACCGCGACCGGAGTTCGTCTGCCGCATGGAACCGAAGCTGCGTCCCGCCAACGATCCGGCGCCCGCCCTGCCTCCGGTGGAGAAGGCCAAGTCGCAGGGGGCTGCCCGCGTCGCCCTCGTGCTGGCGCTCTCGGGTCTCGGATTGTGGATCCTCAGCGGGTTCCTGCCGGCGCTCGCCTGGGCGGTGGTCCTCGCCATCGCGCTGGGGCCGCTCTACGCGCGGGCCGAGCGGCGCTGGCCGCCGGGCAAGCACAACGTCCTGCTGCCGATGCTGGCGACGCTCCTCGTCGCCCTGGTCTTCCTCGCGCCGCTGGTGATCCTCGGCGTCCAGGCCGCGCGCGAGGCCCACGACGTCATCGACTTCGCCCGCGAGGCGGAGAAGAACGGCATCCCGGCGCCGGAATTCCTCGGCCACCTGCCCTTCGGCGCCGCCCAGGCGAGCGCGTGGTGGACCGAGAACCTCAGCCATCCCGATGCCGGCTCGGAGCTGCTGCACCGCTTCGACAACGGCTCGATGCTCGGGCTCTCGCGCAACTTCGGCCGTGAGGTTCTGCACCGGGCGGTCCTGTTCGGCTTCAGCCTCGTCGCGCTGTTCTTCCTGTTCCGCGACGGCCGCGCGATCGGGGCGCAGGTGCTCACCGCCTGCAACCGCCTGTTCGGGCCCCGCGGCGAGCGGGTCGGCCGCCAGATGGTCGCCTCGGTCCACGGCACCGTCGACGGCCTCGTGCTGGTCGGCCTCGGCGAGGGCTTCCTGCTCGGGATCGTCTACTACGTCGCGGGCGTGCCGCACCCGGTGCTGTTCGGCGCGCTGACCGCGGTCGCCGCGATGATCCCGTTCGCCGCGCCGGTGGTGTTCGGCATCGCCGCGCTGCTGCTGGTGGCCGGAGGCTCGGTCGTGCCGGCGGTGATCGTCGTCGGGGCGGGCTTCGTCGTCACCTTCGTCGCCGACCACTTCGTGCGGCCGGTGCTGATCGGCGGCACCACCAAGCTGCCCTTCCTCTGGGTGCTCCTCGGCATCCTCGGGGGCGTCGAGACGTTCAACCTGCTCGGCCTGTTCCTCGGGCCGGCGGTGATGGCGGCGCTGATGCTGCTGTGGCGGGAGTTCACCGGCGGCGCGGACGAGGCGGCCTGACGATCGCCGCCGCATCCCCGCGAAGGGATGCGGCGGCAATCGAACGGACTACATCGGCGGGGTGAGGCCGTCCTTGCCGACCGCGACGAGCTTGCCGTCGAGCTTCGAGCCTTCCTTGTTCACCACGGCGAAGATCTTAGCCCCGGGGGTGAGGATCGCCTTGTCGGCGGGGTCGAAGGCGACGATCGGCGCCGACGACGGGACCTGGATCGTCTTCGACCCGTCCTTGTCGTAGGTCACGGTCAGCGTCTTGGCGCCGCCCGTGTCCTTGGTGCCGGAGACGGTGGCGTTGGTCATCGCGCTCTTCACCTTCGGCGCCTCCGCGCCGCCGGCCTTCACGGTGCCGTTGGTCATCGCGCTCTTGACCCTGGAGCCGCCGGCGGCGGTCTGGTCGGCGATCGAATCCCAGGCGTAGTGGCCCTCGGCCGTGCCGCGCATCGACTCGGGGAACAGCACCACCTCCAGCGCCGTCATCGGGTTCTCGCCCTTGGTCGCGGTGCCGATGAAGACGCCGTCCTTGATCGCGTCGAGGCTCGACTTCACCACCCAGGCGAACTTCGCGCCGCCGACGTCGACGGTCTCGGTCGCGCCGTCCACCGTCTTGATCGTGACGGTGCCGCCATCGGCCTTCTCGATGGTGCCGCGGATGCGCTCGAGGGCCTGCGCGGAGAACGCAGCACCCGAAAAGGTCATCAGGCCGGCGACGGCAAGCGTCGTGAGGTGCTTCATGGTGTCTCTCCCTGTGGTTGGGTCCGCGGGAGATGGGGCGCCCACCGCCTCGGAACAGGCTTGCGCACAACCGATTGACGCCCGAGCTTCTTATTTATGGCTCATCGGCACCCGGCCGCCGCCCGCGCAATGGTCCCCGTCGCGAACCGGCGCCCCTTCCGCTTCGGCGACCTTGCACAGGATGTCATCGATCCGCGTCTGCCATCCCGGCCCGCCGCTGCGGAAATAGGCCAGGGCCGCGGGCGACAGGCGGATCGACACGGCCACCTTGGCGCCAGCCTTGGGTGGGCGCCCGCGGCGCACCAGCCTGTCCCCGACGTAGTGGTCGGCGCGCGCCATCATCGCATCGGTCAGCCCCGGGAGTTCGTCGTACTCCTCCGGCTGGACCGTGTGGGCATCGACCCGGGCGAGGTCGGTCTCCCCGATCCCGTCAGCGGAGAATCGGGGCGTAACGGACCTGTCCGCGCTCATTGGCCTTCCTCATCGAGAAGACGTGCCGATCCCCGCGGCGGGGAGTTCAGCCGACAATCACCATACGCCCGGCCAACAGTCCCACCGTGACGAGGCGCGTCTCGCTGTACTCTTCGAAGACGTGAATCGGCCCGGCAAAAACCGCCTCGGCAGCCAGGGAGTCGAGACCTCGCTCCGCAAGAGCACGATCACGCTTGGCCGGATCGAAGGTGATGGCCGTCGATTTCGGATATGCGATTAATTTTGGAGCGTACCAGCCGATTCCGAAGCGCCGGCCGACTTTCAGCGTACCTTCCGTGCCCCTGCGACCGGACGCACGCGATGGGTTACGGGTCGGTGCACGGACACGCCATCGGGCAAGGCATGAAGTCCAAATGCGAGAAGCCCGCGCTGGATCGGTCCAGCACGGGCTTCTATTGAACCAGGCTCGGTGACACTGAGGCCACCCGCCACCTGTGCTTACGCCGCGAGCGAGCGCAGCACGTAGGGCAGGATGCCGCCGTTGCGGAAGTATTCCAGCTCGTCCAGCGTATCGATCCGGCAGGTCAGCGGCACCGCCTGCTTGGTGCCGTCGGCCATGGTAATCTCGGCGGTCAGCGTCTGGCGCGGCCTCAACTCGCCCGACAGGCCCTTGATGGTGACGGTCTCGTCACCCTTCAGCCCGAGGGAGTCCCACGAGGTCTCGCCCTGGAACACCAGCGGCACCACGCCCATCCCGACGAGGTTCGAGCGGTGGATGCGCTCGAAGCTCTCCGCAATCACGGCGCGGATGCCGAGCAGCTTGGTGCCCTTGGCCGCCCAGTCGCGGGACGAGCCGGTGCCGTACTCCTTGCCGGCGAAGACCACGAGCGGCGTGCCCTCGGCCATGTAGCGCTGCGCGGCGTCGTAGATGTACATCCGCTCGCCCGAGGGCTGAAACAGCGTCCAGCCGCCCTCGACCACTTGGCCGGCGGGATCGCGGACCATCTGGTTCTTGATGCGGATGTTGGCGAACGTGCCGCGCATCATCACCTGATGGTTGCCGCGGCGCGTGCCGTACTGGTTGAAGTCCTGCACGCGGACCTGATGCTCCTGGAGGTATTCGCCGGCGGGCGAGGCCGCGCGGATGTTGCCGGCCGGCGAGATGTGATCGGTGGT
>NZ_CAXTBY010000090.1:0-16634 GCF_964242245.1 uncultured Methylobacterium sp.
CCTTCGAGCGGCGCACGATGGCGTGGATGCGGGCGACGAGCTCGTCCTTGTGGAAGGGCTTGGTGAGGTAGTCGTCGGCGCCGAAGCCGAGGCCCTTCACCTTGTCCTCGATGCCGGCCATGCCGGACAGGATCAGGATCGGGGTCTTCACCTTGGCCACGCGCAGGTTGCGCAGCACCTCGTAGCCCGACATGTCGGGCAGGTTCAGGTCGAGGAGGATGATGTCGTAGTCGTAGAGCTTGCCGAGATCGATCCCCTCCTCACCGAGGTCGGTGGTGTAGGTGTTGAAGTTCTCGGACTTGAGCATCAACTCGATGCTTTGCGCGGTGGCGCTGTCGTCCTCGATCAGAAGTACCCGCATCGTCGATCCTCAGCCCGGCCGGCCGTATCAGCGTTCGGACACGTCGCCGCCCTTCGTCCGCCACCGGCCTGTGGACGGACGCCCCACCGTCATTGACGTGAAACGCTATGCGTTAATCGTTAACAAAACCTGTTTCCCGCTTGCAAGCGGTCGTTTCGCAGGGCCCCGGCCGTTTCGCGGGCCGCGTTGTCGGTCTGTTCCATCCGTCCTCGCTGCCCGCGCCGTGCGCCCGCTCTCCGACCCTCGCCAAGTGCTTCCCGGGTAACGGTCCGGTCGCGCTTGTGACCGATCGGCCACATCCGCGAGGCATGTCCGGGACACGTCCCGCGACCTGCCCGGTCCGTGCGATCGGCCCGCTACAAGCCCGATGACCGCAATGTTAAGGAGGGAGGTAAATGAACCGTTAGAGGGTGGGCGGATGACGCAGGATCGGACCGGATCCGCGACGCTGGCCGGCCTCAAGGCCGCCCTGGAGCGCGTCGAACCGCTGGAGACCTACGGCCGCGTCGTCGCGATCCGCGGCCTGCTCGTCGAGGTCGCCGGTCCCGTGGCCGCGATGCGCCTCGGCGGGCGCCTCGACGTCGAGGGCGCCGGCAGCGCCGGGCTGATCCCCTGCGAGATCATCGGCTTCCAGGGCGACCGGGCGCTGGCGATGCCGTTCGGCTCGCTGGAGGGCGTCCGCCGCGGCTGCCCGGCCTTCGTCCGCGACGAGGCCGCCGGCGCGATCAGGCCGTCGGCCGCATGGCTCGGTCGGGTGGTCGACGCGCTCGGGCGCCCCGTCGACGGCCTCGGCCCCCTCGAAGCCGGGCCGGAGATCTATGCCCTGCGGGCCGACCCGCCACCGGCCCACGCCCGGCGCCGCGTGGGCAAGCCCCTCGATCTCGGCGTGCGCTGCCTCAACACCTTCCTCACCATGTGTGCCGGCCAGCGCATGGGCATCTTCGCCGGCTCCGGCGTCGGCAAGTCCGTGCTGCTGTCGATGCTCGCCCGCTACACCGCCGCCGACGTCGCGGTGATCGGCCTCGTCGGCGAGCGCGGGCGCGAGGTGCAGGAGTTCCTCCAGGACGACCTCGGCGCGGCGGGCCTCGCGCGCTCGGTCGTGGTGGTGGCGACCTCCGACGAGCCGGCCCTGATGCGCCGCAACGCCGCCTACGTGACCCTGTCGGTGGCCGAGCATTTTCGCGACCAGGGATTGCGCGTGCTGTGCATGATCGACTCGATCACGCGCTTCGCCATGGCCCAGCGCGACATCGGCTTGGCGGCCGGCGAGCCGCCCACCGCCAAGGGCTACACGCCCACCGTGTTCAGCGAGTTGCCGCGCCTCCTCGAACGGGCCGGCCCCGGCGTGGGAGAGGGCACGATCTCGGCCCTGTTCACGGTGCTGGTCGAGGGCGACGACCACAACGAGCCGGTGGCGGACGCGGTGCGCGGCATCCTCGACGGGCACATCGTGATGGAGCGCGCGATCGCCGAGCGCGGACGCTACCCGGCGGTCAACGTCCTGCGCTCGGTCTCGCGAACGATGCCGCGCTCCTGCGATCCGGCCTTCCTGCCGGTGGTGCGGCGGGCGCGCCGCGTGCTCGCGACCTACGCCGACATGGAGGAGCTGATCCGGCTCGGCGCCTACCGGGCCGGGGCCTCGGCGGAGGTCGACGAGGCGGTGGCCCTCATGCCGCAGCTCGAGGCTTTCCTGGGGCAGGGTAAGGAAGAAGCAACCTCCCTCGGCGATGGTTACGCACGGCTCGCAGAGATCGTGGGCGGTTCCTAAAGCGGGCGGCGCGGCGGGTTTCAGCCGCGCAGGGTCGCCGGCGTTGCGTGGAGTGAGCGTCCCCATGAAATCGCGTGACACGTTGATCCGGCTGCGCCGCTTCCAGGTCGACGAGAAGCGTCGCCGTGTGACCCAGATCGAAGTGATGATGGCCGAGTTCCACCGCATGGCGGTGGAACTCGACCGCGAGGTCGCCCAGGAGGAGGCCCGAGCCGGCATCTCCGACACCGCCCACTTCGCCTATCCAACCTACGCCCGCGCCGCCGCGGCCCGCCGGGACAACATGCGCCAGTCGGCGATCGCGCTGGAAGGCCAGCTCTCCGAGGCCAAGGCGGAACTCGGCGAGGCGTTCGAGGACCTGAAGAAGGTCGAGATCCTCGACGACCGCGAGCGCAGCGTCGAGCGGGCCGCCGACGCTCAGCGCGAGCAGGCCGCCATGGACGCCATCGGGCTCTCGCGCGCCCGCGCTTAAAGCGCTCTCCGCCGAAGTGGACGCCGGCTCGGCGAGCGCGCGCGACGCAACAACGACTTCGAGCCAGGATTGATGGCAGCGCGACCGGGCGCGGCCCTGAAGCTCAGATGCCGGACCGGCACGAAACCGTCACGATCGGGTGACATGACGCGCCTTGGGAAGCCCGAGCGGGCTGGCTTGCGGTGCGCCGTTTCCTGACGCATCAGGGGCTTCTCCCCCGAGGCGTCGGTCAAGCATGAAGAAGATCAGCGAACTCATCTGGCCGATCGTCGGCCTCGCGGCCGTCGTCGTCTCGGGCTACCTTCTGTACCGCGAACTCCGCGGCATCTCGCTGGCCGAGATCGGCGGCAGCCTCGCCGCGATCCCGGTGCACCGCTTCCTGCTGGCGGGCGTCGCGACGCTGGTCGCCTACGCCGCGCTCGCCTGGTACGACCGGATCGCCCTGCTGCACCTCGGCGTCACCCACATCTCGGTGCTCTTCGTCTCGGTCTGCTCCTTCACCACCTACGCGCTGTCGCACAACATCGGCGCCTCCGTGTTCTCCGGCGCAGTGGTGCGCTACCGCGCCTACACCGCCAAGGGGCTGTCGGCGGCCCAGGTCGCGGTGCTGGTGGCCCTGTGCTCCTTCACGTTCGGCCTCGGCACGATCCTGCTCGGCGGCTTCGTCCTCGTGGCGCTGCCGGACACGCTGACCCGGCTCCAGGGCTACCTGCCCGCGATCCTCACCAATCCCGCCACCGCCCGCATCCTCGGTGCCGTGCTGCTCGGCGCCGTCGCGCTCTACATGATCGGCTCGCTGCTTCGCCTGAGGCCCCTGACGGTCCGCGCGTTCAAGCTCGAATACCCGCGCCCGCGGATCATGGTCCGCCAGATCATCGCCGCCCCGCTCGAACTGCTGGGGGCTGCCGGGATCATCTACTTCGCGCTGCCGGAGGCCAACAATCCCGGCTTCCTCGTGGTGCTGGCCGTGTTCCTCGCCTCGTTCTCGGCCGCACTCGTGTCGAACGCGCCCGGCGGCCTCGGCGTGTTCGAGCTGGTCTTCGTCATCGCCATGCCGGACATGGAGCGCCCGTCGATCATCGCGGCGCTGCTCGTCTTCCGGATGTTCTACTTCTGGTTGCCGTTCCTGATCTCGGTCGTCGTCGTGCTGCTGTACGAGCGCGGTCGGCTGGTCAGCGCGCTGGGGAAGCGCGCCAAGGTCCCCGTCGCGGTGCCCGAGCCGCCCCTGGTCGTCCCCGGCCTCGACGCGCACGAGATCGAGCAGCGGTTGGAGGAGCGGGCCGTCTGATCGCCGGTCCGGCGATCATCGGTTGCCCCATGATGGATGTCGAAGGTGTAGGGCCACGATGCGGTACGAGGCACTGATCGTCGCCTGCCTGGGCTGCGCCTTGGCGGCCATCGACGCGGCCGGTGCCGCGCCGGAGACGACTCGGACGGAGGCGCGCGCGCTGCTGAGCGAAGGGCGGAGCTACGTCGGACGGCGGATCAGGCTGAACAACCTGTCCTGCGTCGATTCCGGCGGTGCCGGCTTCGTCTGCACCGCGGAGATCGACGGACAGATCCTCTCGCTCACGGCCCCCGTCCTCGGGGTCGGGACGATCGCCGTGATCAGCCGGAAGCTCGGCCGGGACTGCAAAGGCACGGACAAGCTTCAGCGATCGGCCTGCCGCTTCGACGTCGAGATCAAGCCGACCTCCGTCGCGAAGGGATCCGTCGGCGCCTCCGGCAACCGGCGTCCCCTGGTGACGGTGTTCGCGGCCGAGATCGACCTGTTCTGAGCCGCGTCCGTCGGAGCACGTTCTGGCCAGCCCTGACCGCGTCGTCGGATGATGCGGATCGGCAGGACGCCGGGACCGTCCGCGATCCGACGGCGACCGAAGCGACCCGCCTCACACCGAGCCCACCGTCCGCAGCCGCGCCCGCGGATGGATCTCGGCCTGGCTCATCACCGGGGTCTCGCGGCGGAAGCGCTCGATGATCGAGCGCACGAACGGCCGGGCCTGGACCGAGGTGACGAGCACCGGCATCTCGCCCAGGCGCGCCGCGGTCTCGAAGCGGTCGCGCACCGTGCCGACGAACTCGGTGAGCTTCGAGGGCTGCATCGCGAGGTAGCGCTCGTCGCGCTCGCCGACGATCGATTCGAGGAAGGCCTGCTCCCAGGCCGGCGACAGGGTGATGATCGGCAGCATGCCGTCCGGCCCCTGGTACTGGGCGCAGATCTGGCGCCCGAGGCGCGCACGCACGTGCTCGACGATGTCGCGCGGGTTCTTCACCGAGCCCGCGACCTCCGCGACGCCCTCGACGATCGCGCCGAGGTCGCGGATCGAGACCCGCTCGGCCAGCAGGAACTGCAGCACGCGCTGGATGCCGGTGGTGCTGATCTGCGCGGGTACCACCTCCTTGACCAGGTCGTTGTGCTCCTTCGAGAGTTCGCGCAGGAGCTTCGAGACCTCGACGTGGTTGAGGAGCTCCGAGACGTGCGCCTTGATGATCTCGGTGAGATGCGTCGAGACCACGGTCGCCGCATCGACCACGGTGTAGCCCTTGAGCTGGGCCTGATCACGCAACGACGCGTCGATCCATGTCGCGGGCAGGCCGAAGGTCGGCTCCAGCATGTGCTGGCCGGGGAGCTGCACCTGCCCGCCCATCGGGTCCATCGCCATGAACTGGCCGGGGAAGATCTGCCCGGTCCCGGCCTCGATCTCCTTCACCCGCACGACGTAGGCGTTGGCGTCGAGCTGCACGTTGTCGAGGATGCGCACCGAAGGCATCACGAAGCCGAGGTCGGCCGCGAGTTGGCGGCGCAGCGCTTTTATCTGATCGGTGAGCCGGTCCTGCCCTTCGCCGTTGACCAGCGCCAGCAGCGCGTAGCCCATCTCCAGCTTGAGCTCGTCGAGCTTCAGGAGGTCGGTGACCGTCTCCTCCTTCTCCTTGGCGGCCGCAGCCACCGCGGCTGCGTCCATCGGCGCGCCCGAGGCGTCGAGCGGCGGCGCCTCCCGCGCGGTCTTGGCGAAGCGCCACGCGGCGTAGCCCGAGGCGCCAGCGAGGGCGAGGAACGGCAGCATCGGCATGCCGGGGAGCAGCGCGAGCAGCACCATGACGCCGGACGACATGCCGAGCGCCTTGGGGTAGTTGGCAAGCTGCTTGCCGAGCGCCTTGTCGGCCGAGCCCTTCACGCCGGCCTTGGAGACCAGGATGCCGGCCGCGGTCGAGACGATGAGCGCCGGCACCTGGGAGGCCAGCCCGTCGCCGATGGTGAGCAGCGTGTAGCTCTTGGCGGCGGCGCCGATCGCCATGTCCTGCTGGGCGACGCCGATGATGATCCCGCCGACGACGTTGATGAAGGTGATGAGCAGCGCCGCGATCGCGTCCCCGCGCACGAACTTCGAGGCGCCGTCCATGGCGCCGAAGAACGCCGATTCCTCCTCCAGCGCCGAGCGGCGAGCCTTGGCGGTCTTCTCGTCGATCAGCCCCGCCGAGAGGTCGGCGTCGATGGCCATCTGCTTGCCGGGCATCGCGTCCAGCGTGAAGCGCGCGGCGACCTCGGCGATTCTCCCTGAGCCCTTCGTGATGACGACGAAGTTCACGATGATCAGGATCGCGAACACGATGATCCCGATGACGAAGTTGCCGCCCATCACGAAGTTGCCGAACGCCTCGATGACGTGGCCGGCGGCCGCGGTTCCCTCGTGGCCGTGCCCGAGGATCAGCCGCGTCGAGGCGAGGTTGAGCGCCAGCCGCAGCATCGTCGCGATGAGCAGCAGCGTCGGGAAGACGGTGAATTCGAGCGGGTTGTCGATGAACAGCCCCGTCATCATGATCAGCACGGACATGATGATCGAGACGGCGAGCAGCAGGTCGAGCAGCACCGAGGGCAGCGGGAAGATCAGCACCGCGAGGATGCCCATCACCGCGGTGGCGAAGAACAGGTCGGTGCGCTTCGACAGCGCGTCGAGGTTGGCGCGGGTCGGGAGCGAGAAGCCGCCGAGCGCCGCGAGGCCGCCCGTCCGTTCCGGCACGCTGGCCGTCTCGCTCATGCCGCACGCGCTCCGGTCCGCGACGGGCGGACCCGGCAGGATTTGCCGGGTCGATGGTTAGCGCTGCCTTAACGTCGCGCTCCGCTCAAGCTGGAACCCGGCGCGTGCGGGCGGCTTGAACCCGCTCCACGCAAGATCCCGATCCGAGGCCGACCCCATGCGCAGATCGTCCGCCCTCGCCGCGTTCCTCGTGCTGGTCGCCACGGGCGCCGCGCCGGCCCAGACCGCCGCGCCCGATGCGGACGCGCGGCCGGACGGGCACGGCATGGTCGGCGAGCCGCTGGAGCCCGGCGCCAACAGCTTCACGGAAGCTCAGGTGAAGGAGCGCTTCGGCCGCATGGGCTTCGGCGAGGTCAAGGACCTGCGCAAGGACGCGTCCGGGATCTGGCACGGCACCGCGGTGCATGCCGGCCAGGACGTCCAGATCGGGATGGACTTCAAGGGCAGCGTCGCCGCGCAGTGACGCGTGGGGGCGATCCGGGCCGAGCCTCGGGTCCTGCCCGATCGTGCCGAAACCTCAGCCCTCCGCACGGCGCATCATCACATCGGAGGACACCATGTCGACACGAGCCATCACCGCCCTGTTCGACGACTACGACGCCGCCGCGCGCGCGGTCGACACGCTCGAGGCGGAGGGCATTCCGCACGGCGACATCAGCATCGTCGCGAGCAATGCCGAGGATCGTCATGCCAGCCGGCTCAAGCCCTTCGCCTCCGATCCCGCGCGAGCTTCGACCGAGAGCGACGCCGGCGACGGAGCCGGGACCGGGGCGACCCTCGGAACGGTGCTGGGCGGAGGCGCGGGCCTGCTCGCCGGCCTCGGGCTCCTGGCGATCCCGGGCGTCGGCCCGGTGGTGGCCGCCGGGTGGCTCGTGGCGACGGTGACCGGGGCCGGCGTCGGCGCGGCAACCGGGGGACTGCTCGGCGGCCTCACCGGCGCCGGCCTCAGCCCGCACGAGGCCGAGACCTACGCCGAGGGGGTCCGCCGCGGCGGCACCCTCGTCACCGCCCGCGTCGATGACGGCCAGGCCGAGCGCGTGATGGCGATCCTGGACCGGCACGGCTCGATCGATCTCGACGAGCGCGCGCAGGGCTGGCGAACGCAGGGCTGGACCGGGGGCACCGCCGGACCGGCGGTCGGCGAGGCCGGGACCCGGGAGGTCGGATCGACGGCGATCGGCGCGGCGGCCTCGACCACCACCGGCCTCGACACAGAGGACGGGCGGACCCTGCTCCCGATCGATGCGGGCCGCACGGCGGGGACACCGCCCGCGCCGAGCCAGACCTTCGGGTCCAGCAAGCGCTGAGCGACGCGATCACCCGCGGGGGCTCAGACCATCTGCTTGCGCGCGAACAGCGCACCGGCGAAGGCGACCGCCGCACCGGCCGCGACCAAGCTGGTCATCAGCAGGCGACGCGGCTGCGTCGACGACTCGGCCATCACCGGCGCGACGATCGGGCTGAAGAACTCGACCTGGCGGGCGGCGATGATGCGCGCCCGCTCGTTGGCCGCAAGGACCTTGGCGTAGTACCTCTCGGCGTCGGTCCGTTCGTTGTTGAGCGCCTCGAACCGCGTCAGGGCATCGGAGAGCAGGCGTTTCTGCTCGGGGTCCTGGCTCGCCGACTGCCGCTCGATCCGGGCGATGTTGTCGTCGAGATCCTTGATCTGGGCCTTCATGTCGAGGATGCGCCGCGATTCCGGGGCGAGATCGCGCAGCGACATCATCAGTTGCACCGCCAGGTTGATCCGCGCCGAGCGCAGTTCCCCGACCACCTTGAGGTTCGTCTCGTTCGTCTTCTGGGCATCGAGCACCCCGTCCCGGTTGCGCAGGTCGCGCACGGCGATGCGGAGCTTGCTCATGCGCTCCTCGGCGAGCCGCATCTCCCGGTTGCTCTCGGCGACCGCATCGTTGCGCGCCGTCATGCTCAGGCGGTTCACCATCTGCTCCGCTTCCGTGAGGATGGCCCGGGTGATGGCGAGCGACTCCGCGGGATCGAACGCGCTCACCGACAGCGCCATGATGCCGGAGTTGCTCTCGACATCGATCGAGACGTGGTTGCGCCAGTACTTGAGGAACTTCTCGATCGGTTCACTCGCGTCGAAACGGGAGATATAGTCGATCCCGTCACGACCGAACCATTCGCGGATCGGCAACTGTGCCTGAATCGTTTCGAGCATCGGCCGGCTGAGGATGTACTGATGCGTGATCAGCACGTCCTGTGCGAGCAGCTCCTTGGGAACGCCGGCGTTCGTGCCGACGGCGTCCGGCGTCGCCTTCTCAGCCCCTCCGAGGGCCGGCCGAAGCGCGAAGCGCGCCTCGGTGACGAAGCGGTCCGAGGCGATCAGGCCGTAGTAGACGGCACCCGCGACCGCCGGCAGGACGAAGACGAGCATGAACAGGATCGGCACCCACGGATCGCTCTTCACGTGGCTCTGATAGGAGCGGATGCCCTTCTTCCGGTCGGCGAAACGGGACAGCCGGGCGATCTGACGCAAGGACTCGGCGACCGCGTTCGACCGGTCTGCGGTCGTCAGCGACTGGCCCTGCGGCTTGCGGATCTCGACGTTCATGGACCTGCTGTTTCCGTTGGCCGACGGATACGGCCCTGGCGAGTGTCGTGCGAACCCGCGGCGAAACGATGTCCGTCCGGGCCGGGCCGGTGTCAGGCATTGAGGCGGCGGTAGACCTCGATCGCGTCGTTGACGTCCTCGTAGATGACGGCGCGGCCGTTGAGCAGGACGATGCCCTGCGTGCACCACTCGCGAATGGTGTCCATCGCGTGGGACACCATGATGACGTCGGCGGTCTTGCGCCGGTCGGCGAAGACTTCGGTGCAGCGCTTCGCGAAGCGCGCATCGCCGACCGCCGTCACCTCGTCGATGAGGTAGCAGTCGAACGGGATCGCCATGCTCATGCCGAAGGCGAGGCGGGCGCCCATGCCCGACGAGTAGGTCCGGATCGGCACGTCGAGGTAGCTGCCGAGTTCGGAAAAATCCTCGACGTAGGCCAGGACGCGCTTGGGATCCTCGCCGTAGACGCGCGCCACGAAGATGACGTTGTCCCGTCCGGTCATCGCCGGATGGAAGCCGCCGCCGAAGCCGAGCGGCCAAGACACCCGCAGGTTGCGCTTGATCCGGCCGCTCGTCGGGTCCTCCGCCCCGCCGATCAGGCGCATGGTGGTCGACTTGCCGGCACCGTTGATGCCGAGGATGCCGTAGCTGACGCCGGGCTTCAGGGTCAGCGACACGCGCTCCAGGATGGTGCGGCGGTAGCCGTCCGTCTTGTAGATCTTGGTGACGTTCTCGAAGCGGATCACCGCAGGCCGAACTCCTCCACGCGGCCGGCGCGCGGGATCGGTCGCGGCGCACGGCAAGCCTGCAGGTCTTGCGTGGCGAAAGCGGCGAATCTGAGGATGGACTAAAGGTCCGTTCAGTCGACGGCCGGCGCGTGCAGCTCGGCGTTGGTGAAGCGCTGCTGCTCCTCCATCACCAGGGCGGCGAGTTCGCGCTTGATCGTGTTGAAGTCGGAGGACGCGGTGTCGCGCGGGCGCGGGATCTCCACGCGCACGTCGCGCTTGATCCGGCCGGGCCGGTAGGTCATCACCAGGATACGGTCGGCGAGGTAGATCGCCTCCTCGATCGAGTGCGTGACGAACACGATGGTCTTGCCGAGCTCGGCCCAGATCCGCAGCAACTCGTCCTGGAGGGTCCGCCGGGTCAGCGCATCGAGCGCCCCGAACGGCTCGTCCATCAGCATCACCGGCGGGTCGAGGGCCAGGATGCGGGCGATGGCGACCCGCTGGCGCATGCCGCCGGACAGGTCCTTCGGGTAGCGCTTGCGGAAATCGGTGAGCCCGAGCGTCGCCACGATCCGGTCGACCGTGACCGTCGCCTCCGCCCGCGGCACGTTCTTGATGTCGAGGCCGAAGCGGACGTTGTCCTCGACGCTCATCCACGGGAACAGGGCGTATTCCTGGAAGACCATGCCGCGGTCGGGCCCGGGCGCGGCGACCGTCCGCCCGCCGAGGGTAATCCGGCCGTCCGTCAGCGGCGTGAACCCGGCAATCGCGTTGAGCAGCGTGGACTTGCCGCAGCCGGACGGCCCGAGCAGGCACAGGAACTGTCCTTCCGGCACCGTGGCCGTGATGTCCTGAAGGGCTGCGACCGCAGCGGCTCCGGTGCCGAACACCTTGACGGCGCCCGAGACGACGATCTCTGCGGACATGATCCCGTGTCAGCGCTCGAGGCCGCGGTGCCAGCGCAGCAGGTGGTCGTTGAGGCGGCTCATCGCCCCATCGATGATGAGGCCGAGGAGGCCGATCGTCACCATGCCGCCGATGATCTTGTCCGACCACATGTATTCCCGGGCCTCCAGGATGCGGTAGCCGAGGCCGTCCGACACGGCGATCATCTCCGCGACGATCACCACGATGAACGCCGTGCCGATGCCGATGCGCATGCCGGCCAGCACGAACGGGCTCGCGGCCGGCAGGATGACGCGGCGGAACATCGTCCAGGACCCGGCGCCGAGGTTGCGGGCCGCGCGGATGTAGATCGAATCGACCTGCCGCACGCCGGCGATCGTGTTGACCAGCACCGGGAAGAAGGTGCCCAGCGCGATCAGGAACAGGGCCGGCGGGTTGCCGAGGCCGAACCAGACGATCGCCAGCGGGATGTAGGCGATCGGCGGGATGGGACGGAGAAATTCCAGGAGCGGCCCGAACAGCCCGTGCAGCCTGTCGCTGGTGCCGAGGAGCAGCCCGATGGGAACGGCGAGCCCGGCACCGATCAGGAAGCCGGAGATCACCCGCGACAGGCTCGCCACCGCATCGCGCGGCATCTCGCCGGAGAACATCCAGGCCACGTGGCTCTCCGTGCCCGGCTCGTAGGGCAGTGCGGGCAGCAGCCCCGAAACCCACTTGACCGCGACCGCGCTCGGCGGCGGCAGCACCACGGCGGAGAACACGCCGGCCCGGCTCAGGATCTCCCAGAGGGCGAGCAGGAAGACCGGGACGATGGCGCCGCGCAGCGAGGAGAGGCGCATCAGTTGCTCTTCAACTCGGCCTTGGCCTTCTCCAGCAGATCGAGCTTCACCCACTCGGCATCGCTCTTGGGCGGGTTGACCATCTTACCCAGGCCGTACTTCACCATGTAGTCGGTCGTGGTCTGCATGTGTCCGGCGGGCATGTCGTAGGTGTAGCTCGCGTTGGCCATGCCATCGCGAAAGTCCTGGCTCGAGAGCTGGCCCTTGAACACCGACTCGCGCACGTACTTCTCGGCGAGCATGGGATCGTCGATGAAGGCCTTGGTCGCCGCGACGAACAGCTTCAGCACCCGGGCGGCGACCTCGGGCCGCTCGTTGTACATCTTCTCGGTCATGACCAGCGGGCGCACCGGCAGGCCGATCGGCGTGTCGTAGGGCTTGACCACCTCGGTGCCCCAGCCGGCGCTGATGGCCTGGGTCGATTGCGGCTCGCTCTGGCAGATCACGTCGACGTACTTCTGCGCCAGCGCCTGGTTCAGGTCGGCGTAGTTGTTGAAGTAGATCAACTGCACGTCCTTGCCCGGCCGCTCGGACCACGTCAGGCCGTTCTTGTCGAGCTCGGCCAGCAGCATGAGGTCCTGCGCGCCGCCGCGGACGGTGGCGACCTTGAAGCCCTTGGCGTCCTTCATGGTCTTGACCGCGTCGAGGTCCGGCCGCTTGAGGATGCGCACGCCCCCGTTGGCGAAGCCCGCGACCACGTAGAGCTTCACGCCGTTGCCGCGCGCGGACACCGCGCCGTCGGCGCCCGAGGCCGAGATGTCGATCTGGTCGACCGCCATGGCGGGATAGATGTCGGCGCCCTTGGCGAACTGGCGCTCGTCGATCTTGAGGCCGAATTTCGGCGCGATCTCCTTCAGGTAGGAGATGGCGCCGTAATGGGCGAACTTGAGATTTCCGAGACGAACCAGATCGTCGGCGCGCACCGCGGTCACGGCGAGGACGAGGAGGGCGAGGGCGGCGAGAGCGCGGTTGAACATAGAATTCCTCCGGTCGCAGGTCGTGTCGCCCGCCTCGGCGCCAGCCGAAAAACGCCTGACATCGCATTGACTAGGCGAGGCGCAGGCCGAAAGTAAAGCGCGGGGAGGCAACGAAGTGACGCCTGTTGAAACGGATGATGCCGGCCGCGTGGCCGTGATCGGCTGCGGCACCCTCGGGGCGAGTTGGTCGGCCCTGTTCCTGTCCCACGGCCTCGACGTCGCGGCCTACGACACGGCTCCGGGTTTCGCGGAGCCGCTCCGGGCCTCGGTCGCGCGATCGCTGGCCCAGCTCGCCGAGTTCGGCCTCACCGGCGCCGGCCGGCTCAGCGTCCACCCGACGGTGGCGGATGCCGTCGCGGGCGCGGGCTTCGTGCAGGAGAACGCCCCCGAGAACGAGGCGGTGAAGCGCGCGGTGCTGGCCAGCCTCGACGGGCTGGCGCCGGCCGGCGTGATCATCGCGTCGAGCACCTCGGCGATGCTGCGCAGCCGCATCGTCGCCGACTGCGCGACGCCCGAGCGGATCATCGTCGCCCATCCGTTCCACCCGCCCCACTTGGTGCCGCTCGTGGAGATCGTCGCCGGGACCGAGGCGGTGGCGGCGCGCGCGGCCGCTTTCTACGCGCGCCTCGGCCGCCGCCCGGTGATCCTGAGACGCGAGATGCCGGGCCACATCGCCAACCGGCTCGCCTCGGCGCTCTACCGCGAGGCGGTGAACCTCGTCGCCGAGGGCGTGGCCAGCGTCGCCGACATCGACGCGGCGCTCTGCAACGGGCCGGGCCTGCGCTGGGCCGCGATGGGCCCGCACATGACCTACCACCTCGGCGGCGGAGCGGGGGGCATCCGGCACTACCTCGACCATCTCGGGCCCAGCCAGGTCCGGCGGTGGGAAAGCCTCGGGACCCCGACGCTGAGCGAGGCGGTCAAGGACGCGATCGTCGAAGGGGTCGGCGAGGCGGCGGGCGGGCGCTCGCTGGCGGAGCTGGAGGCGCGCCGCGACCGGGCGCTGATCGACATCCTGCTGGCCCGCACGGAAGTCGCGGGTCGCTGAAAGGAAGGGTTGGTGCGCGGTCAAGGTCTGCGCGCGGCAAGCGGCCGGCGTGCTATCCGCGCCCCTCACCCTCCCGAACGAACCGGTCCGCCCCTGCCGTGAACGCCGTCACGATCATCGTCCCGATCTTCGGGGTCATCCTGATCGGCTGGGGCGCCGCCGTCGCCGGGCTCCTGTCCGACAAGGTCAGCGAGGGCCTGTCGGAATACGTCTTCGCCATCGCCGTGCCGGCGCTGATCATCGCGACGCTGACGCGGCCCGGCCTCGATGGCGCGATCGCCTGGGGCTACTGGATCGCCTACTTCGGCGGGGCGGGCGTGTCGTGGATCATCGGATCGCTGATCGCCGCGCGCCGGGCGGAGATCGGCCGGCAGGGCGCGATCCTGCACGGCTTCGCGGCGAGCCAGTCGAACACCATCTTCGTCGGCGTGCCGACCATCCTCCAGGCCTACGGCGAGGAGGGCGCGTTCCCGCTGTTCCTGCTGCTGGCCGTCCACCTGCCGCTGATGATGGGCTGCGCCACCTTCCTGATCGAGGCCGAGGCCGGGCGCACCCTCTGGCAGCGCCTGCGCGGGCTCGGGCGGGTGCTGATCCGGAACCCGATCTTCGTGTCGCTGCTGATCGGCATGGCGCTGAAGGGCGCGGGCTTCGTGCCCTCCGGCGTCCCGAAGGCGCTGATCGACATGTTCGCGGCCACCGCCTCGACCTGCGCGCTGATCGCGCTCGGCGCCGGGCTCAAGCGCTACCGGGTGCTGTTCGACCTGCCCGGCGCGCTGGTGATCGCGTTCCTGAAACTGGTCGTCCACCCGCTCGTGGTGTGGCTCGTCGCCACCCGGCTCTTCACCATGCCGCCGGCCTATGCCGGCGTGGCGACGCTGTTTGCCGCGATGCCGGTGGGCATCAACGCCTACCTGCTCGCCGTCCGCTACCGCACCGAGACGGGGCTGGTTGCCGCCTCCCTGCTGGTGTCGACGATGCTGGCGCCGTTCACCACCATCGCGTGGCTGACGCTGCTCGGGCGCGCCTGAAAGGACGCCGGCACGGCCGGATCGGTGGTAGGGTCACCGACCCGCAGCTCTCTTCGACGGTCGACGGACCGGCCAGCGAGCGCCGCGAAGCAGAGGGATCGCCCATGAACGCACCGATGCGCGCGCCTGCCGGCAGCGCGGCCCCGTCCGCCCCGCCCTCCCCCGCCTTCGTCTGGGACGACCCGTTCCTGCTCGACGACCAGCTCACCGAGGACGAGCGCGCGATCCGGGACACGGCGCACGCCTTCGCGCAGGAACGGCTGTTGCCCGGCATCGTCGAGGCCTACGCCCAGGAGAAGACCGACCCGGACCTGTTCCGCCAGATGGGCGCGCTGGGGCTCCTCGGCGTGACGCTGCCGGAGGAATACGGCTGCGCGGGTGCGAGTTACGTCGCCTACGGCCTCGTGGCACGCGCCGTCGAGCGGGTCGATTCCGGCTACCGCTCGATGATGAGCGTGCAGTCCTCGCTCGTCATGTACCCGATCCACGCCTACGGCTCGGAGGCGCAGCGCCAAAAATTCCTGCCCAGGCTCGCCTCGGGGGAGTGGATCGGCTGCTTCGGCCTGACCGAGCCGGATGCCGGCTCCGATCCCGCCGGCATGACGACGCGGGCCGAGCGGATCGACGGCGGCTACCGCCTGACCGGTGCCAAGATGTGGATCTCGAACGCGCCCTTCGCCGACGTGTTAGTGGTCTGGGCCAAGTCCGACGCGCACGACGGCGCGATCCGCGGCTTCGTCCTGGAGAAGGGCATGAGGGGTCTGTCCGCGCCCACGCTCACGGGCAAGCTCTCCTTGCGCGCCTCGACCACGGGCGAGATCGTGATGGAGGGGGTCGAGGTCGGCGAGGACGCGCTGCTGCCCGGCGTCTCGGGCCTGAAGGGTCCCTTCGGCTGCCTCAACCGCGCACGCTACGGCATCTCCTGGGGCGCGATGGGCGCGGCCGAGGATTGCTGGCACCGGGCGCGCGCCTACACGCTGGAGCGCAAGCAGTTCGGCCGCCCGCTCGCGCAGACCCAGCTCATCCAGAAGAAGCTCGCCGACATGCAGACCGAGATCACCCTCGGCCTTCAGGCGAGCCTGCGGGTCGGCCGCCTGATGGACGAGGGCCGGATGGCGCCGGAGATGATCTCGCTGATCAAGCGCAACAATTGCGGCAAGGCGCTCGACGTCGCGCGCACCGCCCGCGACATGCACGGCGGCAACGGCATCATGGGCGCGTACCACGTGATGCGCCACGCCCAGAACCTCGAGACCGTCAACACCTACGAGGGCACGCACGACGTCCACGCCCTGATCCTCGGACGCGCCCAGACCGGGCTGCAGGCGTTCTTCTGACGCACATGGCCGTCCGGGCCGACGCGTTCGGGACGAACGATCTTCGGTCGGCGACGATTGTGCGTCTCGCGCGTTATCACACCGACGATGTTGTCCTGACGGATCGGTGACCAACTCATGAAACGTATTCTTCTCGCTTCGGCCGTGATGGCCGGTGCCCTCGCCATGCTGCCCGTCGACGTTTCGGCGCGGGGCGGCTTCGGCGGTGGCGGCCACGGCGGCGGCTTTGGTGGTGGTGGCCGCGGCTTCGGCGGCGGCGGCTTCGGTGGACGCGGCGTCGGTGGCGGTGGATTTGCCGGCAAGGGCATCGGCGGCGGCGGGTTCGCCGGCCGCGGCCTCGGCGGTGGTGTCGCCGCTGGCGGGATCAACCGTGGCGGCTTCGCCGGAAACCGCGGCGGTTACTACGGCGGGCGCGGCTACGGCCGCGGGCTCGGTTACGGCGCGGCCGGCTTCGGTCTGGGGCTCGCCGCCAGCGGGCTGGGCTACGGTTACGGCGGCTACGGCTACGATGACGGCTATTACGGCGGCTACGGCGGTGGCTACGCCCCGGCCGGGTACGGC
>NZ_CAXTBY010000091.1:0-2694 GCF_964242245.1 uncultured Methylobacterium sp.
GATCGTGCCCGACACAACGTGCCCGTCCACCACGTTCGTCGCCCCAGACACGCCCAACACCGACAGGGTCGGCGCGAGCGTATCAACGACGATCGCGGCGGCGTTCGAGGACACGGACGTGAGGACCCCGTCGCTCTGGTAGGCGCGCAGCGCGTGCGTTCCGGCCGTAAGCGTGATGTCGGTCGCGTAGGTGCCGTTCGTCGGAACCGTGAGGGATGCGAGCGTCGCCTCGTTGCTGTCCTGGATCGCGTTGCCGTTGCCGTCGTCGTAGATGGTGAGGCCGTCGCCAGCCGTGCCGCTACCGGTCAGCGTAACGGTCGTCAGCCGGGTGATCCCGTCCGTGCTCGACACGCCCGTGTCGGAAGCCGCGGCGAGGGCGACCGTTGGAACCGTGACGAGCGGTGAGGCGAAGTAGATATCGAAGCCGCCGCTGCCGTCCGGCCGCTGAAGCGGCGTACCGGTGACTCCGCCCTGCAGGGTCATGGTGTACGTGGTGGCCTGCGGCGCGCCCGTCAGGGTGAAGGACAGCAGGCCGCTGGCGTAGCTGAGGCTGGAGAAGCCCAGGTTCGCGTTGGTGACGTCGATCAGGTCGGCGTAGGCGAAGTCGGTGACCGTGTCGCCGGTGTGGTTGACGGCGGTGTCGCGGTAGGTGTCGCGTCCGTCGTAGCCGGTCAGGGTCTGGGCGCCGGCGCCGCTGACGATCACGTCGGCGAGGTGGGTGCCGTAGAGAACGGGGTTGGCGCGGGCGGTGTTGTCGATGACCCCGGTCGCGGCGAAGCCGACGGCGGCCCCTTGGACGAGGCCGGACCCGGTGGCGGCGTCGTAGCCGGTGTCGAAGCCGGTCGTGTAGGGGTTGTCCTGATCGATGGCGCTGTCCTGCATCAGGTGGCGGATGTCGACCGGCGTGAGCGCCGTGTTGGCCTGCAGCATCAGCGCCGCCAGCCCCGCCGCGTGCGGCCCGGCCGCCGAGGTGCCGCTGAAGTTCGGCGGGCTGGTGGCGTCCCGATTCGAGCCGAAGAAGGTGTTGTCGCCGCCGTCCGGTGCGGTGAGGGTCGGGGCTTGACGGACGCTGGCCGTGGCCAGCCGGTTGCCGGCGGTGTCGTAGGTAACGCGGTCGGGTCCGAGGGAGGAGAAGGTCTCCAGGGCGGGCGGGCTGACGTTGTAGGCCGGGGTGTTAGCGTAGTAGTCGGCCCCGACCGTGATTGCGCCCGCCGCGCCGGAATGCCCGTAGACCGTCGCGCTGCTGGTGTTCGATGAGACCGCCCCGAACGAGACCGTGGCGCCGTTGCCCAGGGCCATCAGGCGGAACTCGGGCGGGGCATTGCCGGCGTGCAGACCGACCGCGATCCGATAGCTCGTGGCCGTCGAGGCATTGTTCGTGATGGTGAAGGTCTCGACCGGGTCGCCGCCCGTGTTGTTGTTCGTCGCCAGCGCGCCGATGTAGGCGCCCGTGCCGTTGTACAGGAACGCGTCGAGATCGGCCGTCGCCCCGCGGCCGGGGCTGACGGAGGCGGCCGGGTTGTCCCACTGCAGGCTGAACCTGATCGATGCGCCCGCACCCACCGTCACCGGGATGTAGGTCTGCCCCGGCGCGAACTGATGCAGCGTCTCGGCCCGACCGTTGATCGTCGTCGTCGACGCGGACGCGTTGAAGACCCCGGTGTAGCCGCCGTTCCTGTGGTTGCCCGCCAGCGTGAGGTAGGTCACGCCGCTGGCCGACACCCCGTCGATCGCCTGAGAGATGGCGCTGTCCTGGTATGTCGGTTCGGCGTAGTAGAAGATGTCGTCGACGATGACCCGCGCGCCCGCGTTCGCCAGCGCGGTGATGTTGTTGGCGAAGCCGGCGATCCCGGTGAACGCGGTTGCGAACCGGATTGCCGCGCCGGGCGCCACGTCGTGGACGATCTGGGCCATCGCCCGGCCCTCGTCCGCCGAGCCGTTCTGCAGGTAGTCCTGCAGCACCTGCGTGTCGCTCGGCAGGTCGCCGGTGTTGATGTCCGTCTGTTGCCCGCCGAGGTAGTTGAAGCTGTCCGACAGCACGCCGACGATCAGGCCGGTCCCGTCGACGTGGTAGGTTCCCCGAGCCGCGTCGGTCGCCATCGCATGATCGCCCTGGCTGATCACGCTCCCCTGCGTGGCACCCGTCGCGGCGCTGACGTCGCCTGAGACGTGGGACGGATCGAGCTGGGATGGATCGACGCTGGCCACGGACGCCACGGACTGCCGCGCCTCGACGAGGTTGGCCACGTCGGCGAGCGCCCCGAGTTGAGCGACCGGGAACAGGCCGGAGACGAGGGGCCCCCAGTCCGAACCCTGCTGCAGGCCGAGCGCCCGCAGGCTGGCGAGCAGGCTGCGGCCGTCGCCGTCCATCGCGGTGGCGTCGATGACGATGTAGCTCTGTCCGTCCGATCCTGTGACGACATCCGGCAAACGATCGGGCGCGGCGGATGGTGCAGTGTTCGACGTCGCCGCGCTGGCTGGATCGGTCGGCGCCACTCTGTTGATGAAGAAGTACGCGGGATCAATGACGTCGGATTGACCATCCACGGCTCCACTGGACGGGCTGCCGGCATTGATGGTCATGATGCGACTCCAAGGATAGAGCGAAAATGATATGACGAATCAAAACGCTACGATTCACTATTTGTAAATCGTAGCGTTGTCAAATCTATCGTCGCGGAGTTCGCTAGATGA
>NZ_CAXTBY010000091.1:2794-16600 GCF_964242245.1 uncultured Methylobacterium sp.
ACTATTTGTAAATCGTAGCGTTGTCAAATCTATCGTCGCGGAGTTCGCTAGATGACATTGCTAAGACAGAGATCAATGTAGATACAAATAAATGCTTGCCAGAAAAATTATTGATTTTTCACGAAAATGGTCGCTGCAGCATGCGAATTTACACAAAGGTTGTACTAATCAGTCAGTTATACTATCTTTTTCGGTGCGCAGAGGCACCTGCGCTTGGGTCGCCCGCTGCCTGTCGGCCACTCCTCGACAGCCTGCTGGCATTCCTTTCACCGAGTGTGGAACCTCAGCAGCGCGCCTATCGGAAATTTGCAGCTTTCCTCTCCTGGGAAGGGGCGAGTGTTGGGCACCGACCCCTTCCGCAGCAGCCGGAGCCAAGCGAGCTACGCGGCCGAACACGGTGCAGAACACGTTCGTGTCGTTTGGGAAACCCATGACGCGCCGGGCCCTGACCCCGTAGATCATGAGTTGGGGATTACGGTGTTCTTCCCGCCCCTATCAGGGCGGCCACGGCCTCGCCGATGGTGCCGAACACGTCGGCGGTCTCGTGGACGCTGGCGAAGCGCTCGTACTCCGCGCCCCTGAACCGGATCATGGCGTGCAGGCCGGAAGGCTCGTCGGTTGCGTGTTGACGAGGTCGGACCAAACCTCATTCTCGGCGTCGCCGAGAGCGTCGGTTGCTTCCTCGACTGCTTCGTTCTCCGGCGTGCCGAACTTGGCGTCCTTGTCAGGTGAAGCCTCGTGCTCCGCACGCATCGCTTAAAACCGCTCCAGAACCGCGAACACGGGATCGGGTCCGGGCGTCTCGCGGACGCCCCCCATGTGCGCGGCCACGGCCGTGCGGATGGCGCCGAGCACGTCGGAACCGCTCTCCCACCGGTCCAAGATTTCCTGCTGCTCGATGGTGAAGTGGAGCATCGCGATGAGCCCCGCTTGGATAGCCGGTATGATGTCGAACATGGCGCGATACGCGTCGTCCGACAGATCAGTCCTGCGATTGCGCTCCTCATCGTGAGCCTTGCCCTCTGGCGTCCCGACCAGCGCGTCCTGCCCCAGGATGTCGCCGTTGGCGCAGCGCTCCGCCTCGACGGCGGCAGCGGTGGCGGCGAAGATGGGGTCGACACCCAGCGCGGTCACGGGGCGGACCGGCGCAGAGCTGGAGCGCGTGAAGCGCGCCTTCATCCGCGGGCTGATCGATGAAACTGAGGCCGAGGCCGAGATGCCGCGCATCAGGGCCGAGCATCAGGCGCTGGAGGATGAGATCCGGGGTAAGCGGCACGTCGGCCGTCATTGCCCTGGAACCTGCCACAGTCGCCCGCTTCGGACGAAGCGCCGACGATCTGGTCGCGACGCTGGACGATCACGCCCGCAGCCGACACGGCAGCCGGGCCGCGAGGTCACGCGCGCTCGCCGATCTGCGCACGCTGATCGAGAGCGTCACGATCCATCCGGACGGACCGCGCGCTGGCTTCGATGTGGAGGTTTGGGGCCGTCTGGAAGAATTGATCGTCGCAGACCGAGGACGATATGGCGGAATCAGTGGGTCTGAAATGGTAGCGGGAGAGGGACTCGAACCCCCGACACGAGGATTATGATTCCTCTGCTCTAACCAGCTGAGCTACCCCGCCCCACACCGCGACCGTCTGCGGAACAGGCGACCGTTCGGAGATCGGCGGTATAGGGAAAGGCGGTTCGCGGTGTCAACGTCCCGCGCGCGGCCAAATCGGCGATGAACGGCTCTGGACCGGCGCCCGGGAAACCGACCGGCACGCGCGGCCTTATCCGTGGCAGGGTTGCCCGCGTGTTCCCGACGACCGGAGCTGATGTCTTGACCGAACCTCCCGCGACCGGATCTTCCCCGACCGTTCCTTCCGGCTCCGAGGCCGGCCTGCGCACCTCCTGCCGCCACGCCGAACTCGGGCCCGACTTCTTCGACGTGGTCGCGCCGGCCCGCTTCCCGGACGCGATCCTGCGCTACCGCAACCAGCCCTGGGCCGGGCGCGTCGGGCTCGGCGCCCTGACGGATGCGGCGTGGATCGGCCATTTCGGCCGGTTCGAGCCCCTGTCCGGCTCGTTTCCCGAGCCCTTGGCCCTGCGCTACCACGGCCATCAGTTCCGCTCGTACAACCCGGAACTCGGCGACGGGCGCGGCTTCCTGTTCGCGCAACTGCACGATCTCCGCGACGGGCGCCTGCTCGACCTCGGCACCAAGGGCAGCGGCACGACGCCGTGGTCGCGGTCCGGCGACGGGCGCCTCACCCTCAAGGGCGGCGTGCGCGAGGTGCTCGCCACGGCGCTGCTGGAGGCGCAGGGCGTCTACACCTCGAAATCCTTCAGCCTGATCGAGACCGGCGAGGCTTTGGAGCGGGGCGACGAGCCCTCCCCCACCCGCTCGGCCGTGCTGGTGCGCCTGAGCCACGGCCACATCCGCATCGGCAGCTTCCAGCGCTTCCTGGCGCTGGACGAGCCTGAGAACATCGAGCGGCTCCTCGACCACACGATCGCGACCCACATGCCCGGCCTCCGCCGCGACGCGGTCGCCGACCGGGCGACGGCGTTCCTCGCGGAGGTGGTGCGCCGGGTCGCGCGGATGGGCGCGCAGTGGGCGGCGGCCGGCTTCGTTCACGGCGTCCTCAACACCGACAACATCAACGTCACCGGCGAGAGCTTCGATTACGGGCCCTGGCGCTTCCTGCCGCACTACGATCCCGACTTCACCGCGGCCTACTTCGACACCGGCGGCCTCTACAGCTTCGGCCGTCAGCCCGAGGCACTGTACTGGAACCTCGCGCGCTTGGCCGACTGCCTCCTGCCGCTGGCCGCACAGGCGGACCTGGAGGCCGCGCTGACGGGCTTCGGGCCGGCGCTCCAGCAGGCTTTCGCCGAGGCGCTGTTCGCGCGCCTCGGCCTCGCACCGGCCGGACAAGCGGAGACCGACCGGTTCGTCGCGGCCTTCTGGCGCTTCCTTGCCCAGAGCCGAGCGCCCTTCGAGCAGGTGTTCTTCGATTGGTACGGCGGTCTTGAAAGCGCGAAGCGGGCCGAGGCCGGGCCCATCGGCGCGCTCTACGCGGGCCCCGACTTCGCGCCCGTGCGCGACGCCCTGGCGGCCCTGGCGAGAGCACCCGATGCCCGGCCCGATCATCCCTACTTCGCAGCACGAAAGCCCTGCACCCTGCTGATCGACGAGGTCGAGGCCCTGTGGGCACCGATCGCGCTGAGCGACGACTGGTCGATCTTCGAACGCAAGCTCGCCGCGATCGCGCTGATGGCCGAGGCCTACGGCACGGCGCCGGCTGCACCCTGAGTCGGGATTACAGATCCTCCGGGCGCCTGCACGTCTCGGCGCGGCCGGCCGTGATGCCGCAGTCGATCACCGTCCGCGTCATCTGGAATCCGAGCCGGAACAGCAGGGCGCAGGCCGCGACCGCGGCGGCGACCTTGAGCGGGTTCACGGCAGGCTCCCCTCGGCTATATGAGCGCCTTCACCAAGGGCAGGGCCGGCATCCGTGCGCGAGACCTTTCACATCGAAGTGCTCGGCCCGGACGCCGGCGAGGTGCAGAGCCGCATCTCGATGCGCAGCGCCGGACTGGCGGGCGCGCAGGAGCGGGCCCTGCGCCTGTTCGCCCGCGCTCGCGTGCCGCAGAGCGTCGGGGGCTTGGCCGAGGCCGTGCGCGTGATCGACGGGGCCGGCCGCGAGGTGTTCTTCCGCAGCCGCTTCGACGAGCCGGGCTGAGATCGCCGTTGCGAGGAGCGAAGCGGAGGGACCCAGGAATGCGCGCGGCGCTCGTCGTGTCCGGAGTGATCCTGCTGTTCTGCGCCCTGTTCCTGCGCAGCTACAGCCTGCCGCCGGCCCCCGACCGGGCGGGGGGCACGACGATCGTGCTGACCCTGCCGAACCGCCCGCTCCTCGGCAGCCCCCGGGCCGACTGCCTCGGCGCGCCGGAATCGGAGCCGGTGATCGCCTGCCTGATCGCGTCGGTGAACCGCGCCCGCAGCGAGGGCATCCCGCTCGTGACGCTGCGCTTCTCGCCGGCCTGCTACGGCCTGTCCGAGCGCTTCGCCGCGATCGGCCGCGACGAGGCGGCGGTGCGCGCGCAGGCCGCCCGCATCGCCCGCCTCGGCTGGTGACGCGGCCGTCGTTGCTGACGTTTCGAGCGGATGGAAGCGCCGCGCACCCGCCGAGGCCGGGCCTTGCCCGGTCGTCCCGCGGCGTGCCGTCGACTTGGCGCCTACTTCGGCTTCGCGGACGCCAGCGGCTCCGACGGCGCGGCCACGGGCGACTTCGGCTTGCGGGCCTCCGCGAGGTCCTCGGCCTTGTCCTCGTCGGTGTCGCCCTGCCCGATCGTCTTCTCGGGGTCGGCGGCCAGCGTCTTCACGATCTCGAGCAGCCGCTCGCACTCGGTGATGTAGGTGTAGGTCTCGAGCACGATCGCGGCGTCGCGCAGGGTGCGCAGGTCGCGCACGGCCTGCTTGTTGGCGCTCTCGCGCAGCTCGCTCTTGCGCGCGATCGTCTCCTCGATCCTGGCCCCCTTCACGTCGCAGGCGGCCTGAGCGGGACCGGCCAGGACGGCGGCGAGGGGAACGGCGAGGATGAGGCGCATGGCGGCGGGCTTCCTGGAACGATCTCGAAGGCGGATCAGGCGTAGTCGGGATGGACGTGGCGCAGGATGTCGTTGGCGAGCGCGACGAGCTGGCTCAGCCGGTAGGGCTTGGCCACGAACACCGACGCGGACACGGCCTCCCCCTGCGGGAGGCAGGCGCGGCCCCCCGAGGTGTAGACCACCGGAAGCGATGGGCACTGCGCGCGGGCGGCGTGCGCCAGCATGATGCCGTTCGTGTTGCGGGCCAGATCGATATCGGTGAAGAGCAGGTCGACGGTCTCGCGGGCCAGGATCGCCTCGGCGTCCCAGGCATCGGCCGCAGTCAGCACGCGGTAGCCCGCCTCGACGAGGGCTTCGGCGGCGAGTTCGCAGACCATGGGCTCGTCCTCGACGATCAGGACGGTCGTGGGAACGCGGTCGTGGAAGGCCGGTAGGCTGAAGGCGGCGCAGGCGAAGGGCATCATGACGCAACTCCAACTCACCCGGCGCGGAAGGACTCTCCCGATGCCGGATCGCAGGACCAACGGGATCTCACGGGCCGGCGTTCGCCGTGCGTGCATCGAATTGCCGAGGTTTGGTGAGCGAAGCCTTAACCCTGCCCGCCCGCACCCGAACGAGGCGCCCGCACTGGTTAACGGAAGGTTACCGGACCCGTCGCCGGACCGGGGTTCGTGAACCGTCGCCGACTCTTGGGCACGGGCCTGATCCTCAACGCACCCGGAGCGGATCGGCGCCCGCGCCGTCCGGAGGGCCCTGTCGCCGCCGGTTGCGCGCTTCGGCGCCCGCGTTGCCCGGTGCCCGAACACCTTGCATGATCACGCCGCGATGAGCCCGTTCCCATGAGCACCTCCCTCACGAGCCACGTCGCGCCGGTCGAGGCCGGCGCCCACGTCGTCGCCGTCCACTTCCTGAAGGACATCCTCGTCCTGGCGCTCGGCGATGGCGGCATCCTCCGGAGCGAGGACGGACGACCGGCCCGGCTCGCCGCCCACCCGGACGCCGGGATTCTTGTCGCCGCGGGCGATGCGGGCCGGCTCGTCACCGGCGGGGACGACGGGCGCATCGTCGAGATGCGCGCCGACGGCGCGCTCGCCGAGGTCGCGACCGCGAAGGGTGGCGCCTGGATCGATGCGCTGGCCCTCCATCCCGACGGCGCGGTGGCCTACGCCGCCGGCCGCAACGTCGTCGCCCGCGATGCCAAGGGCAGCGAGCGGACGCTGGTCGCGCCCTCCACCGCCCGCGGCCTCGCCTTCGCGGGGAAGGGCTACCGGCTCGCGGTGGCACACTACAACGGCGTCAGCCTTTGGTACCCGAACCACGAGACGCCGGCCGAGATCGCCGAGTGGAAGGGCTCGCACATCGACGTGACGTGGTCGCCCGACGGCCGCTTCGTCGTCTCGACCATGCAGGAGAACGCGCTGCACGGCTGGCGCCTCCAGCCCGACCGCGGCCACATGCGCATGTCGGGCTACCCGGGCAAGGTCCGCTCGATGACGTGGTCGTCGGACGGGCACTGGCTGGCGACGGGCGGGGCGGAGGCGGCGATCGTGTGGCCGTTCGATTCGCGGGAAGGCCCGACCGGCAAGGCCCCGCGCGAGTGCGGCGTGCGGCCGGCGCGGGTCTCGCGCGTCGCCTTCCACCCGAAGGCATTGGTGCTCGCCATGGGCTACGAGGACGGCTGCATCCTGCTCGTGCGCTTCACCGACGCCTCCGAACTGCTGGTGCGTCCGGCGGTGAAGGGCAGCGCAGTCTCGGCCCTCGCCTGGGACGCCCGCGGCGGCCGCCTCGCCTTCGGCTGCACCGACGGCGCGGCGGGAGTGCTGACGCTGCCGGCGTGACTCGCGGCCGCCGCGGCCCTGGAACCGCGGGCCGCACCGTGCTCTCCTGCAACGCGTCCGAGCGTCGAGGCCCCCGTGTTCCGTGTCATTCGCACCATCGGCCTTGCGCTGGGCCTCCTCGGCGGCGGCCTCGCGGCGCAGGGGCCGGAATTCGCCCAGCAATACGCCCAGCGCCTCGGCGGCGCCCTGGACGAACTCAAGCGCGAGGTCGCGACGCTGGAATCCGATGCGCGGGCCACCGGCCACACCCGCGACGGGGCCGTCGACCGCCTGCGCACCAACCCGGACGGCCTCGTCGCGCGGCGCGGCGAGGCGGCGCGCAGCGACATCGAGCGGATGGCGCGGCTCTCCGCCCAGCAGCAGGCGCTGGCCTCGGCGACGAGCCCGCTCGGGCGCCTCTTCGCCCTGATCCGCGATCCCGACGCGCCGCTCGCGCGGGCGACCTACCAGGACTTCAATCCGGCTCTGCCGACGACCGCCGACGGCTTCGTGGCCGGCCTCCTCGGGTTCCTGGCGGCCTGGGGCGGCTGGCGCGTCGTCTCCGACCTGGGCCGGCGCCTGATGCGACGGCGGGTGCGGACCGGGGCCACGGCCGCCTGAGCGCCGGTCCCGGTTACCTCAGGTTCGCGGCACGGGTGTGTCCGGGCGTCTACAGCCGCCAGCGCGCCGCTTGCTTAGGGAGGAAGCGATGATCCCGCGGCCGGGTCCCGTGCCGGCCCGCGCGCATCACGCCGTCAGGGTCCATCATGGCACGCGCCTCCACCCCGACGATCGACCCGGCGCTCGATGCGGCCGCGCTCCTGCGCCGCGTCGGCTTCTTCGGGCTGTTCGTGATCGTGCCGGTGGTCGCGCAGGTCGCCCGGCGCGCGACGGTCATCCTCGCCCCGATCGCCGTCGCGCTCCTGATCATCGCGAGCGCGATCGATGGCCGCCAGCGACCGCTGCGTCCCACGAGCGCTCGGCTGCTGCGGGCCCCGGCCTTCCTGGCCGGGATGCTGGTGATCCTGTGGTCGGCCCTGTCGCTCGCCTGGACGCCGTTCCTCGGGCCGGCCTCGGAGCGGCTGGCCAACCTCGTCGCGACGATCCTGCTGACGCTGGCCGGCTACCTCGCGCTGCCCGACCGGATGCGCTCGGCCAACCTCTACCTGCTGCCGCTCGGCGTGACGGCGGCGGCGATCGTCGCGATCGTGCTCGGCCTGTTCGGGGGCAGCCTGATGCGCGGGCTGCCCGATGACGGCGACGCGCTGGACCGCGGCCTCACCCTGCTCGCCCTGCTGCTGTGGCCGGCTGTGGCGTGGCTGCGCTCGCGCCGCCG
Organism: uncultured Methylobacterium sp.; assembly: GCF_964242245.1. Taxonomy (NCBI): domain Bacteria; kingdom Pseudomonadati; phylum Pseudomonadota; class Alphaproteobacteria; order Hyphomicrobiales; family Methylobacteriaceae; genus Methylobacterium; species uncultured Methylobacterium sp. Next base: position 10,547 of record NZ_CAXTBY010000091.1, read on the forward strand.
CGACCGGGAGGCCCTCGGGCTCGCCCTCGTCGTCGCTGCGGCGCTCGCCGTCTCCCCGAACCTGACGCAGGTCGTGGCGCTCGCCGCCGGCGCCGTCGCCTTCGCCGCGACGAGCCGGCCCCGCTACGGCGTCGGCCTCACCGCCGGGATCGTGGCCGGCCTGCTGGCCGTAGCGCCCCTCCTGCCGTTCCTCGCCCGTCCGGTCGGCGCGGCCCTGTTCGGGCCGCTCGCGCCCGGCGTGCTCGCGCTCAAGAGCTGGCAGCGCATCGTCACGACGGAGCCGGTGCGCCTGATCACCGGCCACGGCTTCGAGACGGCGCTGCGCGGACGCTTCGTCGGGATGCTGCCGCCCAACGCGCCGAGCACCGCGCTGTTCGAGTTCTGGTACGAGCTCGGCATCGTCGGCGCGCTGGCGGCGGCCTTCGCCCTCCACGCCTCGATCCGGCGCGCCGGCCGCGACGCGCCGCTCCTCGTGCCCGGCGCCATGGCCGGGTTCGCCACCGCGTTCACGATCGCCTGCATCGGCGTCGGTCTGACGGTGATCTGGTGGCTGACCACCCTGGCCGTCACCATCCTGGTGTTCGTCGCGATCGCGCGCGGGCAGTTCCGCACGCGCCGTCCCAAGGTGACCCGCCTGCGCCTGCCGCGGGCGGCGGAATCCTCGCCGCCGCCTCCGCTCTGACGAGCCGGGACCTTCACGCGTCCGCCGCGGCCTCGAGACCTGCCATGTCCGCATCCGACAGGCCGAGATGATGGCCGATCTCGTGGATCAGCACGTGGGCGACGAGGTGGCCGAGCGTCTCGTCGTGCTCGGCCCAGTCATCCAGCAGCGGCCTCCGGTAGAGCCAGACCGCGTTCGGCATCTGGCCGGTCACGGTCTCGCCGCCCTGCGCGAGCCCGACGCCGCGGAAGAGGCCGAGGAGGTCGAACTCGGACTCGCACCCCATCTCGGCGAGCGTCGCGTCGTCGGGGAAATCCTCGACGACGATGCGGACGTCCGCGCACAGGGCGCGGAACGCCGCCGGCAGTCCGGCGAAGGCGATCCGAGCAAGCTCCTCGATGTCCGACAGGCTCGGTGCTCGCGCCGCGGCCAAGCTCACGCGGCGTCCTCGACCACGGGGAGCACGCAGGTGCGCAGGAAGGCGGCCAGATCGTCGGTGATGTGGTCGATGTGGGCCTCCCGCACCGCTTCCTGCTCGAACGCCTCGCGGTAGGGGTCGATGATGGCGGGGACCACCAGCACCGTCGCCATGCCGAGGTCGTGCGGCACCACGAGGTTGCGGGCGATGTCCTCGAACAGGGCCGTGCGGTGCGGGTCGACCCCGTGCAGCGCCAGGAAGCGCTCGTAGGTCGCGCGCTCGGGCTTCGGCACGAAGTCGGCCGCGGCGATGTCGAACACGTCCTCGAAATGGTCGAGGATGCCGAGCTTGGCCGCCACGTTCTCGGCGTGCCGGCGGGAACCGTTGGTGAGGATCAGCTTGCGGCCGGGCAGGCGCGCGACCGCGTCGCCCAGCGCCGCGTCGAGGCTGATGGTCGAGTGGTCGATGTCGTGGGCGAAGTCCATGAACGCGTGCGGATCGACGCCGTCCTCGACCATCAGCGCCTTCAGCGTCGTGCCGTAGCGATGGTAGAAGTACTTCTGCAGCGCGCGCGCCGAGAGCCCGTCGAGGCCGTAGAGGCGCATGACGTAGAGCGTGATGCGCTCGTCCACCTGCGGCCAGACCCGGGCGTCGCTCGGGTAGAGCGTGTTGTCGAGGTCGAACACCCAGGTGTCGACCGTCTCGAAGCCTCGAGCGCGCGTGGTGGTGAGGTGGCTCTCGCCGGGTGTTCTGTTCGAGATGTCCGGGCTCCCGGCGCTGGCCGGCTTCGGTGGCACCTCCGGGACGGCTGATCCCCCGGGCGGTCCTGACGGTGATGTGGACGATCAGCTTCGGCGGATCAGGGTGCCGGCCCCGTAATCGGTGAACAGCTCCAGCAGGACGGCGTGATTGACCTTGCCGTCGAGGATGACGACGGCCTCGACGCCCTGATCGATGGCGTAGATGCAGGTCTCGATCTTCGGGATCATGCCGCCGGTGATCGTACCGTCGGCGATCAGCCGCCGGCAATCCTCGATCGTCAGTTCGGGGATCAGCGTCCCGTCCTTGTCGAGGACGCCGGGCACGTCGGTGAGCAGCAGGAGGCGCTTGGCCCGGAGCGCGCCGGCGATGGCGCCGGCGAAGGTGTCGGCGTTGACGTTGTAGGTCTGCCCGTCCGCACCGTAGGCCACGGGCGCCAGCACCGGGATCAACTCGGCCTTGAGCACCGCATCCAGCACCCCGCGCTCGACGTGCTCGGGCTCGCCGACGAGGCCGAGATCGAGGCTCCGCACCTCGTGGCTCTCGGGGTCGGTCACGGTCTTGGCCGCGCGCTTGGCGCGGACCATGTTGCCGTCCTTGCCGCACAGGCCCACGGCGCGACCGCCCTCGGCCGAGATCCAGCCGACGATCTGCTTGTTGATCGAGCCGGCGAGCACCATCTCGACGACCTCGACGGTGGCCTCGTCGGTGACGCGAAGGCCGCCGCGGAACTCCGACTGGATGCCGAGCCGGTCGAGCATCCGCCCGATCTGCGGCCCGCCGCCGTGCACCACGATCGGCTTCAGGCCGGACTGCTCCAGGAGCACGATGTCCTCGGCGAAGTCCTCCGCGGCGGCGCGGTCGCCCATGGCGTGGCCGCCGTACTTGATGACGACGATCTCCTGGTCGTAGCGCTGCATGTGGGGCAGCGCCTGGGCCAGGACCTCGGCGCGGACATGCACGTTCGGCAGTTCGGTCATCGTGGTCCTCTGCTTGCGCCGGCCGCGCGATGCGCGGCCCCACGCGGGCGGTGCTTTACAGGAACGCGGCCAAAGCGCGAAGCGGCGGGCGACGCCTTCGGCGAAGCTCAGGAGCCGATGCCGAGCATCAGCCCGATGTTCTGCACGGCGGCGCCCGAGGCGCCCTTGCCGAGGTTGTCCAGCCGCGCGACCAGCACCGCCTGCCGGTGCTCGGCCGAGCCGAAGACGCGCAGTTCCAATCGGTCGGTGTCGTTGAGCGCCTCCGGCTCGATCTGCTCCGCGTGCGCGCCCGCCGCCGCCCCGGGCACGACCTGCACGAGGGGCTGGCCGTCGTACCAGGCAAGCAATGCGGTTTCGAGGTCGGCCGCCTCCGGGCACCCGGGCAGCGCGTCAAGATGGAGGGGGATCGAGACCAGCATGCCCTGGCGGAAGCCGCCGACCGAGGGGATGAAGATCGGCCGCCGGGTCAGGCCGGAATAGGCCTGCGTCTCCGGCAGGTGCTTGTGCCCGAAGCCGAGGCCGTAGAGCAGGAAGGCTGCGCCGGTGCCGGCCTCGTAGGCCCCGATCATGCCCTTGCCGCCGCCGCTGTAGCCGCTGACCGCGTTGATGCTGATCGCGAAGTCGGCCGGGATCAGCCCGCCCTCGACGAGGGGGCGCAGCAGGGCGATCGCCCCGGTGGGATAGCAGCCGGGATTGGCCACCCGGCGCGCGCTCGCGATCGCCCTGCCCTGCCCCCGCGTCATCTCGGCGAAGCCGTAGGTCCAGCCCGGACTGACGCGGTGTGCGGTGCTGGCGTCGAGGATGCGCGGGCCTCCGCCCGGCAGCTCGTCCGCGAGCGCCACCGTCTCGCGCGCGGCGGCGTCCGGCAGGCAGAGCACGACGAGGTCGACCTCGGCGAGCAGCGCGCGCTTGGTGCCCGGGTCCTTGCGGCTCTCCGCCGGGAGGCTGCGCAGGGCTACGCGACGGTCGCGCTCCAGGCGCGCGCGGATGCCGAGGCCGGTGGTGCCCGCCTCGCCGTCGATGAAGACCGTCGGCCTCTGGTTCTCGCCCGCCATCGCCCCTTGCACCGTCGCGTCCGGGAGCCGCCGGATCATCGTGTCGCAGCGCGGGAGGTGACGGGTGCGGACGCGCCTGTCAACGGCAGGGCACGCTGCGCCGAACCTCGTTCGTCCACAGGCGGTCGGAATGCCGCCGGAACACGGCTGCGGAGGTTCGGTTATCCGCCCGACCCGTTTTTCGGAGGTTCGGCGCAGATGTCAGGCACGGCGAAGAAGACGAATCCCAAGCTCTGGGACAAGATCAAGCACGAGGTCACCGAAGGCGACAAGGGCGGCAAGCCCGGCCAGTGGTCGGCCCGCAAGGCGCAGATGGCGACGCAGGAATACAAGAAGGAGGGCGGCGGCTACGAGGGCGGGAAGGCCTCCGACAACCACCTCAAGCAGTGGACCGACGAGAAGTGGGATACGAAGTCTGGTCAGGAGAGCGGCAAGACCGGCGAGCGCTACCTGCCGAAGACGGCGCGCGATGCGGTGTCGGACGAGCAGTACGATCGCTCCACCGCCAAGAAGCGGGCCGACAGCGCCGCGGGCAAGCAGTTCTCGAAGCAGCCGAAGGACGTGGCGAAAACGGCCGCCGCGGCGCGGAAGGGCGGGGCGAGCGAGACCAAGGCCGACCTGATGCGGAAGGCCAAGGCGCAGAACGTAGCCGGTCGCTCGAAGATGTCGAAGGCCGAGTTGGAGAAGGCGGTTCACGCCTGAGAGGCCCACGCCGGACAAGAGAACAGGGCGGCGCCTCGCGGCGGCGTCCTGTTCTTGTTCGATGATGACCGATCAGCGCTTCGAGAACTGGAAGCTGCGGCGGGCCTTCTTGCGGCCGTACTTCTTGCGCTCGACGACGCGGGAGTCGCGGGTGAGGAAGCCCTCGCGCTTGAGCGGCGCACGCAGTTCCGGCTCGTAGTAGGTCAGCGCCTTCGAGAGGCCGTGGCGCACGGCGCCCGCCTGACCCGAGAGGCCGCCGCCGGCCACCGTGACGGTGATGTCGTACTGGTCGACGCGGTTGGCCACCGACAGCGGCTGGCGCAGGATCATGCGCAGCACCGGCCGGGCGAAGTAGGTCTCGACCGGACGCTTGTTGACGATGATCGCGCCGGAGCCGGGCTTGATCCAGACGCGGGCGACCGCATCCTTGCGCTTGCCGGTGGCGTAGGCCCGGCCCTGGGCGTCCAGCTTCTGGACGTGGACGGGGGCGACGACGGCGTCGTCCGCGCCGGCGTTCGACCGGTTGAGATCGGCAAGGGACTGCAGGGTCGCCATCTTAAGCGCTCACGTTCTTGCGGTTGAGGACGCCGACGTCGAACGTCCGCGGCTGCTGGGCTTCGTGCGGGTGCGTCGTGCCCTTGTAGACCCGAAGGTTGCCCATGATCTGGCGGAACAGGGGCCCGCGCGGCAGCATGCGCTCGACGGCCTTCTCCACGACGCGCTCGGGGAAGCGCCCTTCGAGGATGAACTTCGCCGAGCGCTCCTTGATGCCGCCGGGATAACCGGTGTGGTGATAGTAGTTCTTCTGGACGTACTTGCGCCCGGTGAACTTCACCTTCTCGGCGTTGATGACGATGACGTTGTCGCCGCAATCGACGTGCGGCGTGTAGACGGGCTTGTGCTTGCCGCGCAGGCGCATCGCGACGATCGAGGCGAGGCGGCCGACGACGAGGCCCTCCGCGTCGATCACGATCCACGTCTTCTCGACGTCGGCGGGCTTCAGCGAAAAGGTCTTCATGGGCCGAAATCTCGGTGGCGTGCCTGGAAAAACGAGCCGCCGCGTCGTGGGACGCGGCGGCGATGGCCGGTGCATAGACATCGGCGCGACGCGGGTCAAGTCGCCCCGACGGCGCGTATCGGCTGAAACGCGAGAGTTTTGAATTACTTCAGCGATGAGGTATTCAGATACCATAACCGTCTCGATCCGCACTGTCTGACCGTGAGGCCGTGAATCCTACAGCGGCGTCATACGATCTCAGGTCGATCAGTTCCGGGGCATCGCATCCCATCATCCGCGCGTCCCTCCTCCGAAGACGCTCTTGGATTCACACATTTCGACCCTTGGTGCGCGGGTTCCCGCGCATCCCCTCGCCCCGCCTGCGGGGAAAGGGCTTTGCCGACCACGGACCTCGGGTCTACCCGACATCCGATCTTTGGTGCCCAAGTCGGCGGTGCCCAAGTCGGGCAGGCCCGGCTTGG
>NZ_CAXTBY010000092.1:0-9326 GCF_964242245.1 uncultured Methylobacterium sp.
GATCGTGCCGATGTTGCAGTGCGGCTTCGTGCGCGCAAACTTCTCTTTGGCCATGAGTCCCGTTCCTGCGGCGGGGCCCGAGCACGGGCGCGCCTGATCCGTATCACCGCCCGTGTCGATCGCGAGCCGGGCGAACGGCGCGGACCGCTTAGAGGCTCGCCGTCCTTTGATCAAGGGCTGCGTCCGCAGGGGGCATCATGCGAGCCCGCTGAGGCTCGGTGCGACGGCGCGGGCGCCGTCCGCCTGACCAGCGGACGCTGTTGATGCATTTGAGCGGCACTGTGGCACGGCGGGCATAGTTGGCCCGGATGTATTGAGCTTAACTGGCGCCACAGCCAACGGATCAGCCCTCGGGTACCGCCATCATGACGAAGAAGCTCCTCCTCGCGTCGACCGTGCTGGCCGGCCTGACCGCCGTGGCCTCCGCCGCCGACCTGCCGCGCCGCGCTCCTCCGCCGGTGTTCACGCCGGTGCCGGTCTTCACCTGGACCGGGTTCTACGCCGGTCTCGAATCGGTCTACACCTTCAGCGACCGTCAGCGGATCACCACGATCGGCAACACGGCCGCGACCCGCGACAACGTGGCGAACCTGCGCCGCCCGCCGGTGACCTCGATCGAGGCTGATGGCATCGGCAACATCGGCGGCGGCGCCGGCTACAACTACCAGTTCACCCCGGGCTCCGGCTTCGTCGCGGGCCTCGCCGTGAACATCGACTGGACCGATATCCATAAGAACCGCTTCGTCCTGGGTGTCGGCAACGCCGTGGCGCCGGGTATCCCCAACCCGAGCGCCTTCCGCCAGAGCCTCGAGTACCTCGGCACCGTCACGGGCAAGCTCGGCTATGCCTTCGACCGGTTCCTGGTCTACGGGACCGGCGGCTTCGCCTTCGGCGAGGTCCAATACGATGCGAACTTCTACACGCCGGGCCTCGCCCTCCAGTTCGCCGGCCGCTACCAGGATCTCGAAACCGGATACGCCTACGGCGGCGGCATCGAGTACGCGATCCCGACCGACAGCTTCCTGAACTACTTCGCCTTCGCGAAGTATCTCGGCCTGAAGTACGACGCCGTGACGATCAAGGCCGAGTACCTCCACTACGACCTCGGCAGCCGCAACGTGGTCGTCGGCCCGATCATTCCCTCCGCCAATTCCTACACCTCGCGCTTCCGCTCCGAGGGCAGCATCGTGAAGGCCGGTTTCAACTACAAGTTCGGCGGCCTCTAATACCGAATCTCGATGAGCCCAACTCATTGAGATCCGACCCTCGCGACTGCGGGGCGGCGGCGGTCCGCCGGACCTCATGGGTTATAGCCCATGAGACTTGGTATAAGTCTCTCAGGGTGGCCCCGGCCGCCCGCCTCGATCCGGAACGAAGGGCGTGTGCCGATCAGCGGCGCACGCCCTTCCTCGTCGTGCACCGTCGTCGCGGTGCGGACATCCGAAGGCGGAGGAACTCGGGTCGTGCCCTACGATCGTCGTCGCGAACCCGAGGCCGGCATCCTCGCGAAGCGCTGCGGCGTGGGCGCCACGGAGCGTGAAAGGTTTGAATTGCGCACAATCTAAATCTACGGGATTCGGGTGATCGATTGCGCACAATGAATCAGATGCGCATCGCTTGAACGACCCAGGAAACGACGATGGACACCCTCTACACCGCTCACGCCCACGCCACCGGCGGCCGCGAAGGCTCCGCCGCCACCGACGACGGCCGCCTCGGGATCGGCCTCTCGACCCCGAAGGAGCTCGGCGGCCCCGGCGGTCCCAGCACCAACCCGGAGCAGCTCTTCGCGGCGGGCTACGCCGCCTGCTTCCTCAGCGCGATCAAGTTCGTCGCTGCCCGGAACAAGGTGAAGGTGCCCGCCGACGCCCGCGTCGACGCCGAGGTCGGCATCGGCCAGCGCGACGACGGCACGGGCTTCGGCCTCGTCGTCAGCCTGAAGGCCAGCCTGCCGGGCATCGATCCGGAGACGGCCGCCGATATCGTCCGCCGCGCCGACGTGGTCTGCCCGTACTCCCACGCCACCCGCGGCAACATCCGCGTCGCCGTCGCCGCCGTCTGAGCACGCGACCGGGATGGACTCCATCCGCGGCGGACCGCGTCCGCCGCGGGTCCTTCGCCTCTCTCGAAACGTCGATTGGAACGAGCGCCTGCCTCTCAGGCGGCGCCCATCCCCTCCAGCTCCGCGATCATCCCCTCGATCATGCCGAGGCCGATCTGCCAGAAGCCCGGATCGCGGGCGTCGAGGCCGAAGGGGCTCAGCAATGCGCCGTAGGGCTTCGAGCCGCCGGCCGAGAGCAGGGCGAAGTAGCGCTCGACGAAGCCGTCCTCGGCCTTGGCGTAGACCCCGTAGAGCGAGTTCACGAGGCAGTCGCCGAAGGCGTAGGCGTAGACGTAGAACGGCGAGTGGATGAAGTGCGGGATGTAGGCCCAGAACGGCTCGTAGCCCGCGTCCAGCGTGATCGCGGGCCCGAGCGATTCCGCCTGCACCGACATCCACAGCGCGTTGATCCGCTCGGCGGTGAGTTCGCCCTCGGCGCGGGCGAGGTGGACCTTGCGCTCGAAGGTGTAGAACGCGATCTGGCGCACCACCGTGTTGATCATGTCCTCGACCTTGGCCGCCAGCATGGCGCGGCGCTGGGTCGTGTTCGTCGTGGCGGCGAGCAGCCGGCGGAAGGTCAGCATCTCGCCGAAGACGCTCGCGGTCTCGGCCAGCGTCAGCGGCGTGGGCGCCATCAGCGCGCCGTTGGCGCCGGCGAGCACCTGATGCACCCCGTGGCCGAGCTCGTGCGCGAGCGTCATCACGTCCCGCGGCTTGCCCTGGTAGTTGACCAGAACGTAGGGGTGGACCGAGGGCACCGTCGGGTGCGCGAAGGCGCCCGGTGCCTTGCCCGGCCGGGTCGGCGCGTCGATCCAGCGGCGGTCGAAGAAGTCCTTGGCGATGCCGGCCATCCTTGGCGAGAACGCGCCGTAGGCGTCGAGCACCGTGTCGCGGGCCTCGCTCCAGGGGATCGTGCGCTGCTCCACCCTCGGCAGGGGCGCGTTGCGGTCCCAGTACGGCAGGGCATCGACCCCGAACCACCGCGCCTTCAGCCGGTAGTAGCGGTGCGACAGCCGGGGATAGGCCGCGCGCACCGCGTCCACCAGCGCCGCCACCACCTCCGGCTCGACCCGGTTGGACAGGTGGCGGGCGTCGGCCACGTCCTTGAAGCCGCGCCAGCGGTCGGAGATCTCCTTGTCCTTGGCCAGCGTGTTGGTGATCAGCGTGAACACCCGGAGGTTTTCGCGGAAGACCCCGCTCAGCGCGCCTGCAGCCTCCCGGCGCACCGTGCCGTCCGGGTCCTGGAGCTTGTTCAGGGTCGGCTCCAGCGGCAGCCGCTCGCCCTGGACGGGGAAGCGGAGCGCGGCGATCGTCTCGTTGAACAGCCGGTCCCAGGCCGCGTTCGCGGTCACGGATTTCTCCAGGAACAGCTTCTCGATCCGGTCCTCGAGCTGGAACGGCTTCTCCCGGCGCAGGTCCTCGATCCACGGCGCGTAGTGCGCGAGAGCACCGCGGGCCATCGCCGCGTCCATCACGCCGTCCTCGATCCGGTTGAGTTCGAGGGCGAAGAACAGGAGGTGGCCCGAGGCGTCGGTCAGCCGCTCGCGGGTGTCCCCGTAGAACTTGGCCCGCGCCTCGTCGGTGGTGTCGCCGGAATAGACCAAGCCGGCATAGGACATCAGGCGGCCGAGCAACTCCTCGATCGCCTCGTAGGCCGCGACCGCCGCGGCGAGCTTTTCCGAAGCGTCGGGGCCGCGCGCGAGCTGTGCGATCGTCCCGGCGTAAGCATCCGAGAACGCCCGGCAATCGGCCTCGGCCCGCGCGAGATCGCTGCGGAACTCCGGCGCGTCGAGGCCGGCATAGAGGTCGGCCAGATCCCACTCGGGCAGCATGCCGAGATCGGCCGCGTGGGCAGCGGCCCGGGCCGCCGACGCGCCCTCGGCGCTTCGAGCGGGGTGCGGCACGGGCGCGGGGGCTCGGATGTGCATGGGGCCTCGGTTCCTTCCGGCGCGCGCTGCGCGGCCTGTCGTCGGAGCCTCGACGCTCCACTCAGCCTGCATATCGAGCGCGCGGGCCGGCGTTCAACGGGCTTTGCCGCGGCGCGTTCGACGGGCGGGGGCCGCCGATCCGCATTCGTCGTTAAGCGGGGCTTTACGCATCTGAGCGACCCTGCGGCTCGAAACGAAACATCCGCCGGGCGCGTCCGGTGCCGAGCCGAAGGGCCCGCGCGCCGATGCGGAGCTGCGGCCAGCCGAGGAAAGCCCGCATGGCGACAACGGTCCTGATCGTCGACGACGATCCCGTCCAGCGTCGTCTGGCCGAGGCGACGGTGCGCCGCTTCGGCTTCGAGGCGAAGCTCGCAGAGAACGGCGCCGACGGCCTCGCCCTGCTGCGGACCGAGCCCGGAATCGACGTGGTGCTCCTCGACCTCGTGATGCCCGGCGGCCTCGACGGCCTCGGCGTGCTGGCCGAGATGCGCAAATCCGGCCTCGACACCCCCGTGATCGTCCAGACCGCCAACGGCTCGATCGACGCCGTCGTTACCGCCATGCGGGCCGGCGCCGTCGACTTCGTGGTCAAGCCCGCCGGCGCCGAGCGGCTCCAGGTCTCGATCAAGAACGCGCTGCGCGTCGATCAACTGGAGGAGGAGGTCCGGCGCATGCGCCGCCGCGCCTCCGGCGCGCTCAGCTTCAAGGACCTGACCTCGAAGTCGCCCGACATGGAGCGGGTGATCCGCTTGGCCGAGCGCGCGGCCAAGTCCAACATCCCGGTGCTGATCGAGGGCGAGTCCGGCGTCGGCAAGGAGGTGCTGGCCCGCGCGATCCAGGGCTCGGGCGAGCGCCGCGGCAAGAGCTTCGTCACCGTCAATTGCGGGGCGATCCCCGACAACCTCGTCGAATCGACCCTGTTCGGGCACGAGAAGGGCGCGTTCACCGGCGCCACCGAGCGCCACGCCGGCAAGTTCGTCGAGGCGTCCGGCGGCACGCTGTTCCTCGACGAGATCGGCGAACTGCCGCTCGATGCCCAGGTGAAGCTGCTGCGTGCGTTCCAGGAGGGCGAGGTCGACCCGGTCGGGGCCAAGCGCAGCGTGCGCGTCGACATCCGCCTCGTCTCGGCCACCAACCGCTCGCTGCTGGACCTCGTGAAGCAGGGCCGTTTCCGCGAGGACCTGTACTACCGCCTCAACGTCTTCCCGATGACCCTACCGCCGCTCAGGGCACGGCGCGAGGACATCCCCGATCTCGTGCGCTCGTTCTGCGCCCGGTTCGCGGCGGAAGAAGGCAAGCGCGTCCGCGCGATCGTGCCCGAGGCGATGGCGCTGCTGACCCGCTACGGCTGGCCCGGCAACGTGCGGCAACTGGAGAACGCCCTGTTCCGCGCCGTCGTGCTCGCCGACGGCGACGAGCTGACGGTGGCCGAGTTCCCGCAGATCGCCGCGCAGGTCGAGGGCTTCGACGTGCGCATCCCGGCAGCCCCCGTCCAGCCCATGCTCTCGGCCCATTCCCCCGAGCCGGTGCGCGAGATCGTCCGCGTCGAGGTGCGCGACCCGCACGCCCTGTCGCTCGTGGTCGAGGAGACCGGCGAGATGAAGCCGATGGACGCGCTCGAGGCCGAGATCATCCGCTTCGCCCTGCAATTCTATCGCGGCCGGATGTCCGAGGTCTCCCGCCGCTTGCGGATCGGCCGATCGACGCTCTACCGGAAGCTCAAGGACCTCGGCCTCGACGGCGACGACAAGGCCGAGGAGGCCGCATGAGCGATTCGGCCCGAAGATCACAGGTCGCTCAACGGTTTGGGTGCGGCCGCCGGCGCGTGCGATTGCGCACGGCCGCGCTTGGGCCGATACTCCTACAGCAAGGTCGGTCCGCCCGTGCGCGCCGGTCTTGCCCCGAGTCCTTGTCCAAGTCGCAGTTTCTTCACGCGAACCGCGCACACTTCGCCTGACACGGCTCCGGCGCTCGGGGCGGGCCTCGCGTCGTGACCTCCAGGAGATTTCGCACCATGGGCGTCTCGCGCTCGGCCACCGCACTCCTGGCCGCCCTGCTGGCCGGCTCGGTCGCGCAAGGAGCCCTCATCCGAGCGGCCGACGCGCGGGGGCTGGACCGTGCCCCGGTCGTCGCCACCGCCACGGTCGTGCTCGGCGCTGGCCCCCTGCCCACCTCCGTCGCGCCGGACCCGGCCCTGCCGCCCCCGGCCACCGGCCTGGAGGCGGTGACGCCCGCCGATCCGAAGGCGGAGGTTCCGGTGCCCGATCGTCCCGCGGTCGTCGCGGCGCCGACCGTGCCGAGCGACCCGGGGGCGGCAGCGATCTTCAACCGCCTCGCCCTGCCTGCGCCCCTCCTGGCACGGCTTACCGCCAAGGAGCGCGACGCGATCCAGGCCTTCTACGCGCTGGGCGCCTTCCGGCCGGTCTGGATCACCGACGGGGCCTACACGCCGGCCGCCAGGGCGGTGGCCGCGCGGCTGGCGGCGGCGGCCGAGGACGGCCTCGACGCGCACGCCTATCCGGTCCCGGTCCTTCCCAGCCCGGCAAAGCCCGACGACCACGCGGGGATCGCCGAGGCCGACCTCAGGCTCTCGGCGGCGGTGGCGCTCTACGCCCGCGACGCCCGCGGCGGCCGGATCAACCTCGCCGCGATCTCCCGCCTGATCACGCCGGTCCTCGATCTGCCGGCGCCCGACGCGGTGCTCGCGAGCCTCGCCAGCGCCGGCGCGTCCGCCGGCGGGCTGCTGCAGGCCTACAACCCGCACTCGCCCGGCTACCTCGCCCTGAAGGCCCGCCTCTCCGCGGCGCGCGGGCCGGCCCCGCGCGAGGGCGCGAGCCTCAAGCTCCCGCCCGGCCCGGCCCTGCGCCTCGGGATGCGCGACCCGCGCGTGCCGCTGCTGCGCGCCCGCTTCGGCCTGGAGAGCCGGACCGCCGGCACACTGGACGCGGAGCCGGGCGAGCCGGAGGATTACGACGCGGGCGTCGCCGCCGCGGTGGCCGGGTTCCAGCGCAGCCGCGGCCTGCCCGGCAACGGCGTGCTCAACGTCCAGACCGTGATGGCGCTGGCCAACGCCGACGCCTCGCCCCGGGCGACCGGCGACGACGCGGCGCTCATCGTCAACATGGAGCGCTGGCGCTGGCTCGGGACGGATCTGGGCAGCGACTACGTGCTGGTCAACATCCCCGAATACCGCCTGCGGGTGTTTCGCGATGGGCGCCAGCGGGACGAGGCCCGGGTGATCGTCGGCAAGCCGGATTCCCGCACGCCCCTGTTCTCGGGCCTGATGGAATACGCCGTCGTGAACCCGTCCTGGTACGTGCCGCCCTCGATCCTGAAGACCATGCTGCCGAAGATCGCCAGCTACGGCGGCAAGACCTGGGGCGGCTACGAGGTCGTGCGCAGCGGCGGCCACGTCTCCCTGCGCCAGCCGCCGGGGGAGCGGAACGCGCTCGGCTTCATCAAGTTCATGTTCCCCAACAACCACGCGGTCTACCTGCACGACACGCCCAACCGCACTCTGTTCGCGCGCTCCGAGCGGGCGCTGAGCCACGGCTGCGTGCGGGTCGACGACCCGTTCCGCTTCGCCGACTCGGTGCTGCCCGACGCGTGGTCGAGCGAGCGGCTGCGGAAGCTCGTCGGCAAGGGCGAGCGCACCATCCGCCTCGACCGCAAGCTGCCGGTGCACCTCGCCTACTTCACGGCCACCGTGGACGAATCCGGCGTCTACCGGACGCTGCCCGACCTCTACGACTACGACGCGCCGATGCGCGCGGCCTTGGGGCTGCCCGGCGGCGGCGGCCCCGCGATCGCACGGGCTCTGCCGGCCGTCCGGCCGGCAGAGCCCGTGCGGCGGGCGGCTGAGGCCGCGGCGCCGCGGCCAAGGCACGCCGCCCGTTCGGCGGCGCCCCGCGCCGCGCGCGCCGGAATCGAACCGCCGGCCGATTTCGGCGAGCCCGGCTTGTGGACGCCGCGCCCCACGCCGGTCTCGCGCGGATGGTGGTGAGGGTCCGACCGGGGCGCGACGCGATCCTCCTCCCGCGTGCGCCTCCGCGCTCGCCGGCACGATTTCGCCACGGTTTCACCTTAGCCGTAGGGGAATCGCAGGTGACCGGCCCGAGGACTCGATAACCGGACGTTCACGGTTCTCGGCAACCTTGCGTTCACCTTGGTTGCCCCGCGCGCGGGGCCCGGAAGAGGGTGAGGGCCATCGTGCGGATGCTGCGATCGAGACCGGCTCCGGCCGCCCGGCACCGCACCCGTCTCCGCCGCATCGTGCTCGGCCTCTCCGGGATCGTGCTGGCCCTGACCACGGCGACCGGCACGCAGGATGCGGTCGCCAACGGCGACACCCGCTCGCTCACGATCTTCCACACCCACACCCAGGAGAGCACCACCGTCACGTTCCGCCGCGACGGGCGCTACGACCGGGCGGCCCTGGAGCAGCTCAACTGGCTCCTGCGCGACTGGCGCATCGACGAGCCGACCAAGATGGACCCGCGCCTGTTCGACACCGTGTGGGAGGCCTACCGGCAGGTCGGCGCGAACGAGCCGATCCACGTCGTCTCCGCCTACCGCTCGCCCGGCACCAACGCGATGCTGCGCCGCCGCTCCAAGGCGGTGGCCGAGTTCAGCCAGCACATGCTCGGCAAGGCGATGGACTTCTACCTGCCCGACGCTTCGATCGACCAGATCCGGGCCGTCGGCATGCAGATGCAGCGCGGCGGCGTCGGCTGGTACCCGCGTGCGGGCTCGCCGTTCGTCCACCTCGACGTCGGCTCGGTGCGTTCCTGGCCGCGGATGGGCCACGACCAGCTCGCCCGCCTGTTCCCCGACGGCAGGACCGTCCACCTGCCCACCGACAACCGGCCCCTGCCCGGCTACGAGGAGGCCCGCGCCGAGATCCTCGCGCGGGGCGGCACGGTGCTCGGCTACAGCTCGCAGGTGGCCTCCGCCGACGAGGACGAGGGTCCGAGCCTGCGCGGCTTCCTCGCGGGCCTGTTCGGTGGCGGCGACGCGCCCGCCCCCGCTCCGGTCCCCGCGGCACGGATGAAGTCGAAACCGAAGCCGATCGTCGTCGCGAGCGCGGACCCCGAGGACGCGACCGGCGCCCGGACGGCGCTCGCCTACGCCGCAGCAGCCGCCGTTCCCGCGGCCAACGCCGCGCTCCGCGGGGCGATGCTGACCCGCGATGCGAAGAGCCTGCTCACCGCGGAGCCCGCCCCCGCGGTCAAGCCGGCGGAGGCCGCCGACGCACTCCCGGCGACCATGGCACCGCTGCCGCCGCGCCGGCCCGCCGC
>NZ_CAXTBY010000092.1:9426-16282 GCF_964242245.1 uncultured Methylobacterium sp.
CCGCCGACGCACTCCCGGCGACCATGGCACCGCTGCCGCCGCGCCGGCCCGCCGCATTCGCCTCCCTCGCCGCCGCGGCCCTGGCGATGCCCCTGCCCCCGGCCCGTCCGGCCCAACTCGCCAGCCTCGGCGGCGTCGGCATGGCCAACGTCGCGACCGTGACATCCTTACGCCGCGCGACCGCCCTGGTTCCGGCCGATGCCGACGCGAAGGCTCAGCTTCGCGCGCTGTTCGATGCGGTCTCGACGAACGCCGACGCAACGCGGCCGGCGAGCCGCGTCGCGCCCATCCGGCTCGCGCTCGCCCGTCCGCACCCGGACGCCCCTCCGGCTGCGTTGATTGGGGCCTTGCCCGAATCCGTGACGACGCGCTTCGGCCGGCGCAGTCCCGGCGACGACCTGACGGCCGCGCGCTTCACCGGTTCGGCGACGCGGGCGGTTCCGGGAAGCCGCTGAGACGATGCGAGGTTCGAACCGCTCCGCGGTTCAGGGCAGCCGCCGGGCGTGGGCGACGGCCAGCGCCGAGACCAGGGTGGCGGTGTAGCCGCTGCCCTTTCCGGCGAGGCGTTCGGCTTCCGCACTGCTCTGGGTCGCCACGGCGAAGACCAGGATTGCGGCAAGCGACGTGCCGCCGAGGGTGGCCAGCAGCCAGAGGCCGGCGCGCTCCACCACGCGGGGAAGCGGGACGGTTCCGGGGTTCTCCCCAAGATAGAGCTGGGAGGAGGTCGCGTCGGTCATGGCCGTCATTCCCGCGGATCGCTGACGCCCGGTCGAACCGTCAGACGCTCGCGCGCATCCGAATTCGCCGCTCGTTTTCAACGTGGCCGTACGGCAGAGGTTCGCCGCCGCGACGCCCTTTTTCGCGCAGGTTTCTCGCGGACTGACTGCCGGGACGTTTCCGAGGCGGCCCGGCCGACAGCGACCGGCCCCGGGCAGCGGTGCGGAGCCCTCTTCCGACCCGTGAACACGGCGTGCATCCGGAACGCTCAGCCCTCCTTGCCCGAGACCTTGCCGAGCGCCGCCTGCGCGGCGGCCAATCGTGCGATCGGCACGCGGTAGGGCGAGCAGGAGACGTAGTCGAGGCCGACCTCCTGGCAGAAGCCGATCGAGGCCGGATCGCCGCCGTGCTCGCCGCAGATGCCGAGCTTGATGTCCGGCCGCACCGAGCGCCCGCGCTCGACGCCGATGCGCACCAGCTCACCGACGCCCTCCTGGTCGATCGTCACGAACGGGTCGGCGGCCAGAATCCCCTTCTGGGTGTAGGGCCCGAGGAAGGTCGCCGCGTCGTCCCGCGAGATGCCGAGCGCGGTTTGGGTCAGGTCGTTGGTGCCGAAGGAGAAGAACTCCGCCGTCTGCGCGATCTCGTCAGCCTTCAACGCGGCGCGCGGCAGCTCGATCATCGTGCCGACCTGATAGCCGATCGCCTTGCCCGTCTCCTCCGACACCGCCTTGGCGGTGGCGTCGATGCGCGCCTTGACGATGTCGAACTCGGCCCGCGAGAACACCAGCGGCACCATCACCTCGGGCGTCACCGGGGCGCCGGTCTCCTCGGCGGCCTGCACGGCGGCCTCGAAGATCGCGCGCGCCTGCATCTCGGCGATCTCGGGGAACGCGATGGCCAGCCGGCAGCCGCGGAAGCCCAGCATCGGGTTGAACTCGGAGAGCTCCCGCATCCGGTGCCGGATCTTCTCCTCGGGGACGCCGGTCGCCTCCATGACCTCCTGCACCTCCTCGTCCGAGTGCGGCAGGAACTCGTGCAGCGGCGGATCCAGCAGCCGGATCGTGACGGGCAGGCCCGACATGATGGTGAACAGCGCGACGAAGTCCTGCCGCTGGTAGGGCAGGATCTTGGCGAGTGCCGCCCGCCGCCCCTCGGTGTCGTCGGCCAGGATCATCTCGCGCACGGCGACGATGCGGTCGCCCTCGAAGAACATGTGCTCGGTCCGGCACAGACCGATGCCCTCCGCGCCGAAGTCGCGGGCGGCGCGGGCGTCGGTCGGGGTGTCGGCGTTGGCGCGCACCTTCATGGTGCGGTGCGCGTCCGCCCAGCCCATCAGGGTGGCAAAGTCCCCCGACAGCTCGGGCGCCAGCATCTTCACCGCGCCCTGGAGCACCTGCCCCGTCGAGCCGTCGATGGTGAGGCTGTCGCCGGCCCTGAGCGTCACGCCGCCCACCGTCATCGTCCCCGCCTTGTAGTCGATCCGGATCGAGGCGACGCCCGAGACGCAGGGCTTGCCCATGCCGCGGGCGACGACGGCCGCGTGCGAGGTCATGCCGCCGCGCGTCGTCAGGATGCCCTCCGAGGCGTGCATTCCGTGGATGTCCTCCGGCGAGGTCTCGATGCGCACGAGGATGCACTTGCGCTCGGCCTTGCGGGCGGCCTCGGCATCCTCGGAGTTGAACACGATCTCGCCGGTGGCGGCCCCCGGCGAGGCCGGCAGCCC
The DNA here is from genome assembly GCF_964242245.1 of uncultured Methylobacterium sp. Classification (NCBI taxonomy): domain Bacteria; kingdom Pseudomonadati; phylum Pseudomonadota; class Alphaproteobacteria; order Hyphomicrobiales; family Methylobacteriaceae; genus Methylobacterium; species uncultured Methylobacterium sp. The sequence goes on from NZ_CAXTBY010000092.1 coordinate 11,870, forward strand.
CTGCGCAATCACCTTCCGCTCCGACTTCGGGTCGATGGTCGGGTGAAGGAGCTGGTCGAGGGCGCCGGGCTCGATCCGGCTGATCGCCTCCTCCTGCGTGATCAGGCCCTCGCCAGCGAGATCGACCGCGATGCGCAGCGCGGCCTTGGCCGTGCGCTTGCCGTTGCGGGTCTGAAGCATCCAGAGCTTGCCCGACTCGATGGTGAACTCCATGTCCTGCATGTCGCGGTAATGGTGTTCGAGGATGCCGTAGATCCGCGTCAGTTCGGCGTAGGAGTCGGGCATCGCCCGCTCCATCGACGGCTTTTCGGACTTCGCCTCGATCCGCGCCTTCTCGGTGATATCCTGCGGGGTGCGGATGCCGGCGACCACGTCCTCCCCTTGCGCGTTGATGAGGAACTCGCCGTAGAGCGCGCGCTCGCCGGTGGACGGGTTGCGGGTGAAGGCGACGCCGGTGGCGGAGGTGTCGCCCATGTTGCCGAACACCATCGCCTGCACGTTGACCGCCGTGCCCCAGCTCTCGGGGATGCCATTCAGCTCGCGGTACTTCTTGGCCCGCGGGATCATCCACGAATCGAACACCGCGCCGATCGCGCCCCAGAGCTGGTCCTCGGGCTTCTGCGGGAAGGCCGAGCCATGCTCGTCGGCGACGATCACCTTGTACCGCTCGATCAGGTGTTTCCAGTCGCCGGCACCGAGCTCGGTGTCGAGGTCGAAGCCCTTGCCCGCCTTGTAGTGCTCCAGCGCCTCCTCGAAGGCGTGATGCTCCACGCCGAGCACGACGTTGGCGTACATCGTGATGAAGCGGCGGTAGGAATCGTAGGCGAAGCGTGGGTCTCCCGAGCTCTCGGCGAGCGCGGCGACGGTGGCGTCGTTGAGGCCGAGGTTGAGCACCGTGTCCATCATGCCGGGCATCGAGGCCCGCGCGCCCGAGCGCACCGAGACCAGCAGGGGATTTGCCGGATCGCCGAAGCGCTTGCCGGTGATCGCGCCGACTTGGGCGAGGGCGGCGGTGACCTGACCCTTCAGTTCGGCCGGGTAGGTCCGGCCGTCGGCGTAGTAGGCGGTGCAGACCTCGGTGGTGATGGTGAACCCCGGCGGCACCGGCAGGCCGAGGTTGCACATCTCGGCGAGGTTGGCGCCCTTGCCGCCGAGCAGGTCGCGCATCTGCGACTTGCCCTCGGCCCGGCCATCGCCGAAGGCGTAGACCCACTTCGCGGTGCCGCTCGTCATGTCGATTCCGTTCGTCCAGAAGAGGGCGTGGCGGCCCCGGGCCCGTGGCGGCGGGGTGGACCATCCCACGTCGCAACACAAGATGAACGGGCGGCATCCGCGCCGCGCACGGCGTGACGCTTTGCGGTCGATGTCAGCCCCACCCCCGCCTCGGCCAGATCCGCGCTCAGGACAGGCCGCGGAACAGGCCGAGGCCGATCACCCCGACGACGATCAGGTAGATCGCGACGATGAAGTTCAGGAGCCGCGGCGCGATCAGGATCAGGATGCCGGCGAGGATCGCGATGATCGGTTGTAGATGCGAAATGCTGATGGTCATGGCGGGGACTCCCGCGGCCAAGCTTGGCCGCGTCGGGACGACGTGCGCGCAGCCGGTCGGTTCCCGATCGTCCGACGCGGCGTAGACCTTATCGGACGCGGACCGTGCTCCCGCGCCAAGCGCACCCGGGGCCAAGCGCACCCGGGCCGGCCCCGCATTCGGACGCCGCGCGCTGCGCCGCTCACGCACTCGGCGGCCACCGGCCGGCCGGGACGACCTCGTAGCGGATCGGCTTGAAGGCGTAGTTGTTGGATTGCAGCGCCGAGCAGGCGGTCAGCCCGATCACCAAGTCCGCCATCGCCTCGAACACGATGGCGTCGCCGGCCCGGCTGAGTGGCGGCTCGACCTTCAGGTCTCCTGTGCGCCCATCCACGGTCACGTTCATGAAGATGTTGAAGGCGGTGGGGATGCGGTCCGGCGGGATGCCGAAGGCTGCCAGCGCGGCGGCGAGGTTGCCGAAGCAGCCGCGGTGCGGGTCGGCGTCGCCGTAGATGATCCGGAAGGTGTCGGCCGAGCACGGCGTCAGCAGGAAGTCGTGCCGTCCGACCGTGTCGGCGATGATGCGCAGCAGCACGTTCGAGCGGTTGGAGTAGATCGGGTCGCCCGTCGTCAGGTAGATCCGGCTCGCATAGTCGAGCGTGCGGCCCGAGGAGATCACCTCGTCGAGGTCGTCGCGCCGATAGGCCAGCAGATCCGCCACCTGCTCGCCTTCCGGGTCCGTCACCACGAGGAACTGTCCCTTGTCCAGGGTGAAGGCGGTGCCCGAGCGCGGGGCGATGGTGTGGTGGCCGCACCCTTCCGGCCGTGCCGCGCGATCAGGCATCGTCGCGCCCCACGGTCCGGCCGCCGAACGGGCAGGTCCAGCCGGCCTCGACCGCCCGGCCGCTGTACTGGCGCGCCTCGGAGGTTTCGCCGTGGCGCGACAGCATCGGGTTGGCCGAGCCGGCGAGCGCCGCGTCGCGCTTGAGGATGCTGGCCCGTAGCGGCTCGTAGCGCCCCTCGGCGCGCAGGCGCTCGAATTGGTCGTGCAGGTTGAACACCAGCACGGGCACGGAGAAGCGCCGCGCCGGCCGGCTCGCCCGCGGATGCAGCCCCACGACGAAGAACGCCTCGCCGCCGAAGCTGAGGGAGAAGTGTGCGTCCTCCGGATCGGCCGAGACGCGCCGGTCGTAGGCTTGCCCCAGGAACCCGTCCTTGTCGGACAGCGACTGGACCCGCGCCCACAGGCTCGCCTCGAAGGCTTCCTCCGAGAGGTCGTGCGGACCCTCGAACACCACGGCAAAGCTCTGGAACAGCTCGGGACGCGCGCGATAGCGGGCGATGAAGGCCAGCAGCGCCGGATAGATCCGGGTGTCGTCCCAGCCGGATGCGATGTCGCGGGCCACGACGATCTTCATCCGCCCCCGCGACAGCGCCGACTTCGCGCCGACGCAGGGGAAGGGCTGGGCGCGAATGAAGGCGCGGAACGCCTCCGCGAGGGGATGCTCGGCGTCGTCGCGCGGCATCGGAATCGGCGTCGGCTGCTGGGTCGAGAGGTCGGCGACGAGCGAAAACCCGCGATGAGCCGCGTGTGACAGCATGGAATCCTGCGCGTGTGAACAAAATCTGAGCGCGGTTGCTGAGATCGGGAGCAGAACCTGCGCGTGGACCGTGGGAACCGCCGTCGGCCGGCCCGGTTCCGAGCCGGGGCCGATTCCGCCGCGATCGGTCGCAGGAGGGTGTGGACAACCCCTGCGCCCGGCGCGCGGCCTTCCGCCCGCCGGCCCGGTCTCAGAGCCCCTGGCCGTCCGCCTCCACCAGGATCTCGCGCTTGCCGGCGTGGTTGGCGCCGCCGACGATGCCGTCCTGCTCCATCCGCTCCATGATCGAGGCGGCGCGGTTGTAGCCGATCTGGAGCCGGCGCTGGATGTAGCTGGTGGACGCCTTCTTGTCGCGTAAGACCACCTGCACCGCCTGATCGTAGAGGTCGCCCCCGGCCTCGCCGAACGAGCCCTGGTCGAACACCGCGCCGTCGAGTTCGATCGCCTCGTCCGGGACCTTGCCCTTTCCGGCCTCCTCCGGTTCGTCGCCGGCGGTGACCGCGTCGAGGTAGGCCGGCCGGCCCTGGCGCTTGAGGTGCGCCACCACGCTCTCGACCTCGGCGTCCGAGCAGAACGGCCCGTGCACCCGCGTCGTGCGCCCGCCGCCGGCCATGAACAGCATGTCGCCCTGACCCAGCAACTGCTCGGCGCCCATCTCCCCTAAGATCGTGCGGCTGTCGATCTTGCTCGTCACCTGGAAGCTGATCCGGGTCGGGAAGTTCGCCTTGATCGTGCCGGTGATGACATCCACCGAGGGGCGCTGCGTGGCCATGATCAGGTGGATGCCGGCGGCCCTGGCCATCTGCGCCAGCCGCTGGATCGCGCCCTCGATGTCCTTGCCCGCCACCATCATCAGGTCGGCCATCTCGTCGACCACGATCACGATGTAGGGGAGCGGGCTGAGGTCCATCTCCTCGTTCTCGTAGATCGCCTCGCCGGTCTGCCGGTCGAAGCCGGTCTGGACGGTGCGGGTCATCACCTCGCCGCGCATCCGCGCCTCCTCGAGCCGGGCGTTGAACCCGTCGATGTTGCGCACGCCCACCTTCGACATCTTCTTGTAGCGCTCCTCCATCTCGCGCACCGCCCACTTGAGGGCGATGACCGCCTTCTTCGGGTCGATGACCACGGGCGACAGGAGATGCGGGATGCCGTCGTAGACCGACAGCTCCAGCATCTTCGGGTCGACCATGATCAGGCGGCACTCCTCCGGCTTCATCCGGTAGAGGAGCGACAGGATCATGGTGTTGATCGCCACCGACTTGCCCGAGCCGGTGGTGCCGG
>NZ_CAXTBY010000093.1:0-14282 GCF_964242245.1 uncultured Methylobacterium sp.
ACGACGGCGCCGCTGCCGATCGTGACACCCGACAGCACCGTGCAGTTCGCCCCGAGCCAGACCTCGTCGCCGAGCACGATGTCGCCGCGCGAGGCGTGGTCGTCGGCGCCGGCCGCAGCGGTCGGCCAGAACGCGGCGAGCGCCTTGAACGGGTAGGTGGTGACGAGGTCGGTGCAGTGGTTGCCGAGCGCCAGGGCGACGTTCGGGCCAATCGCGCAGAACCGCCCGATCCGCAGGCGCGCCGCTTCGGGCTCGAGCACGCGGGGATGGCCGTCGCTGTGCGCGCCCACCGACCAGCCCCAGCGCTCGATCTCGCGGGCGAGGTGGAAGCGGGTGAGGTCGCCGAAGACCGGGTTGGGCTCGATCATGGCGCGTGGCGTCTTGGATGGAGGGGTCGGCCGGTCGCTGCGCGACGCCAGCAGGGCAGCGCTTCAGCCCCGTGTCATGGGAGGCCGCGGCTGCCCCGAGCGCCTAATTCTGCCGTCCCGAGACCGACACTCCGGACCGCCCGGAGCGATCCGCAACGGGCTTTTCCGTTTCTTGCCACGGCCGGTAGGGTCGCGCGACCACGGCCGGCGGCGTGCTGCCGGGGGAGGGGGCTGCACGCGCAATCCCTGTCCGACTCAGATGCGGGGTCGGCCGTTCCTTGACCCTGTCGGCTCGGGCGGTGCGGGCCTCGCCGTAGTAGTCGGCGCCATCCGGCCCGAACGCGCCGCCGCGGACGACGCCGACCGAGGGTGGGCGGCCGGCGAAGAACGCCTCCACGGAGCCCGCGCGTGCGCCCGTGGCGGCGGCGGAGAGTATGAGAGCCGCGAGCACGTAGCGCATGGGGCCATGTAGCCGCGGCCGTGTGGAGGCCGGGTTAACGGACCGCGAAGACCAGGGCGGGCCTGAGCGGATCGGCGCGCCTCCCGGCAATCCGGATTGCTTTCCGACGAAGCTGCCATTGGTTCGTCGCGAGCCAGCGTGTCACGACAAGGGCCTGGAGCCGCTTCGCGATCCAATTGGATCGGGAACGGCTCTAGCCGCCGGGAGGCGGTTGTCGAGGCAGCAATTTCGGCAGCGGCTTCAGCGTGATGAAGCGTGCGATCCGCGCTGGGTCCGCATCATCAACTTGCCAGACCGTTCGGACGTTCGGATTATCAATCGTCGATGGCGAGATCAGTGGTCCGTGAAAATGCAACTTGAAGGCTTGATAGCCTTTTACGAAGCAAACAAAGTTATCCGGTTGCCGATGCATGTCGATCGCACTGAGCAAATTGCCCGGATACTGGACAAATCCAAAAGGTCGTAAAAATTCGCACTTCGAACCACCGTCGGGATGGGTCGGGTCGAGCAGGTAATCGACGATTTTAGCTGGGTCGATGCGAAAAGCGGTCGGCCAGTGTGCCGGTACGGTCAATCTCGACTGCGCTCGACCAAGAGGACCGACCGCGCCTCGATCGTGACGAGCGTGTCCACCGGCTTCGAGAACTCCACTTCGAACGCAGCGCCGCCGGCATAGATGCCGACCACGGTGCCGGTTGATCCCATCGGGACACGCTCATTGCCGTCTCCGACAGCGGACGTGAGGAGGCGCACCCGATCCAGTTCTCGGATCGGGTCGGAGCCTGCTGGCCCCCCATCATAGGAGGCGACGACCGTCGCTGTCTGTCGGCGCATGACCATGTCGCGAAACGTAGCGTGAACTCGTGCTCACGGGAAGTGACTGCAGAACTGCAATCACGGACGGGTGAATGGAAACGATGAAACCCTCGCCGCCTCGCCGGGCGCGAGGTGTTCGCTTGATCGCACCAGCCATATCCTCCCGGTACCGCACGCAGTCCTGGCCGACGAGCCAGCCACCCAGGACGCGGTGAAGCACGTCGGATGCGTCAAGCTTCAACGCCTATCCGCCGGTAAGCCCCTCGGCAAAGTCCTCCGGCACCTCGCCGAACTGAGCAAGGATCGTCGCGCTCTCCAACTCCCCCGTCTCGTCGTCGGCGACCACCTTGAGCGCCGCGGTGCCGGGCATCCGGGCGGCCATGGCCTGCGCCTTCTTCAGGGCGCCGCTCTCGGTGGGCGCCACCTCGCGCTCGCCCGGGACCAGCCGCTTGCGCTTCACCACGAAGGTCTGCACCACGAACGTCGTCTTCATGCCCATCGGGGTTCCCGTCACGTCCGCACCGCGACCGGCTTGGCACGATTGCCGCTAAAAGCGCCGATTGACGCGAAAGCCGCCGATGCGCCACGCTCGCGCGCCCACTCCTACACGGAACCATTGATGATCGAGACGCGCAGCCTCCGGCGCCGCACTCTGCCGATCGCGGCCGCCCTGGGCCTGCTCGCGACCGCCGCCGCGGCGCGCGACCTGCGCATCGGGCTGGCCGCCGAGGCGACCTCGATCGATCCGCACTTCCACAACCTCGGCCCCAACAACTCCCTGCGCCGCCACATCTTCGAGGGGCTGGTGACGACGGACGCCGCGATGAACGTGGTGGCGGGCTTGGCCGTCGCGTGGACGGCCCGCGACGAGACCACCTGGGAATTCAAGCTGCGCCCCGGCGTCACCTTCTCGGACGGGAGCCCGTTCACCGCCGACGACGTGCTCTACACGGTCTGCCGCGTGCCGCTCGTGGAGAACTCGCCCTCGTCGTTTGCCACCTACGTCCGGCCGTTCGAGAGCGTGACCGCGCCCGATCCGCTGACGGTGGTGATCAGGACCGCGACGCCGCTGCCGCTGCTGCCGACGAACCTCACGGCGCTCGGCATGCTCAGCGCCAAGGCCTCCGGCGCGACCGGGCCAGTCAGCTTCGCCAAGGGCGGCTGCTCCGGCATGGGCACCCCGCCGAAATCCACCGATTTCGGCAACCCGGCGGTGGCCCTCGGCACCGGACCCTACCGGCTCAAGGACTACGTGCGCGGCACGCAGGTGGTGCTGTCGCGGAACCCGGCCTACTGGGGCGCGGCGCCGGCCTTCGACACGGTGGTGATGAAGCCGATCGTCTCGACCGGCCCGCGGGTGGCGGCGCTGCTCGCGGGCGACGCGGACCTCATCGAGAACCCGGCGATCCAGGACCTGCCGCGGATCGAGGCGGCGGGCTTCACCGTCGCCAAGGGCCTGTCGAACCGGATCATCTACGTCCACCTCGACCAGTTCGACGGACCCGGCTGGAAGACGCCGACGATCCGCGGCACCGACAGGAACCCGCTTCTCGACAAGCGCGTGCGCGAGGCGTTGTCGAAGGCGATCGACCGCAAGGCGATCGTCGAGCGGGTGATGGGCGGCGTCGCCCAAGCCGCGGGCGAGCTGCTGCCCTACCCGCTCTCGGGCACGACCAAGGATTTTCCGGTCGTGCCCTACGATCCGAAGGCGGCAAAGGACCTGCTGGCGCAGGCCGGCTACCCGAACGGCTTCGAGATCACGCTGGGGACGCCCAACGACCGCTACATCAACGACGAGAAGATCGCCCAGGCCGTGGCCCAGATGTGGAGCCGCATCGGCGTGAAGACGGGCATCGACGCGGCCACCGCCTCGACCTTCTTCACCCGGCGCAACGGGTTCGCCTTCTCGGCGTATCTGGCCGGCTGGGGCGCCGATTCCGGCGAGATGTCGAACTCGCTCAATTCCCTGCTGCTGTGCTTCGATCCCGAATCCGGCCGCGGCTTCACCAACCGGGGGCGCTACTGCAGCCGCGAGGTCGACCGGCTGACGATCGAGGCGATGCGCACCCTCGACGCGGGCCGGCGCGAGGATCTCCTGCGCCAAGCCTCGGCCCTGGCGATGCAGGACTATCCGCTGCTCCCGCTGCACTTCGAGGTGACGCCGTGGGCCACCGTGAAGGGCCTGCGCTACACGCCGCGGATCGACCAGTACACGCTGGCGATGGACGTGGCGGTGGTGAAGTGACGTTGGTGCGGACCGCAACGCGCCTTCCCTCCCCCTTTAGCGGGGGAGGGTGGCCCTCGCGTGAGCGAGGGTCGGGTGAGGGGAGCGCCGTATCCGGCACCGTCGCTCCCCTCACCTGGCCCGCTTCGCGGGCCACCCTCTCCCGCAGGGGGGAGAGGGTGCGTGTGCCCCCATGCTGACCTACCTCATCCAGCGCCTCGGCCAAGCCCTCGTCACCGTCGCGGCGATGGCGACGCTGGTATTCGTCGGCGTCTACGCCATCGCCGACCCGATCGACATGCTCGCCGCCCCAGACGCCAGCGCGGACGAGCGCGCGGCGATCGCGGCCCGCCTCGGCCTCGACCGTTCCCTCGTCGTCCAGTTCGGCACCTTCGCGTGGCGGGCGCTGCACGGCGACCTCGGCCGGTCGTTCGTCTACAACGAGCCGGCGCTCGCGGTGATCCTCCAGCGGCTTCCCGCGACGCTGGAGCTGGCGGTGACCGCCCTGGTGCTCGCGGTCGCCGTCGGTCTGCCGCTGGGGTTGTGGGCGGGCCTGCGGCCGAACGCGGTCGCCGGCCGGACGATCATGACCGGCTCGATCCTGGCCTTCTCCCTGCCGAACTTCTGGCAGGGCTTGATGCTGGTGCTGGTCTTCGCGGTGACGCTGGGCTGGTTCCCGGCCGGCGGGCGCGGCGAGACCGTCACTGTGTTCGGCGTCGAGACCGGGCTCCTCACCCTCGACGGCCTGCGCCACCTCGTGCTGCCGGCGGTCAACCTCGCCCTGTTCAAGCTCGCGGTGGTGATCCGGCTCGCGCGCGCCGGCACCCGCGAGGCGATGCTGCAGGACTACGTGCGGTTTGCCCGCGCCAAGGGCCTGTCGCCCGCCCGCATCGTCGGCGTGCACGTGTTGAAGAACATCCTCCTGCCCGTCGTCACCGTGATCGGGCTGGAATTCGGCGCGATGATCGCCTTCGCCGTCGTCACCGAGACGGTGTTCGCGTGGCCCGGCATCGGCAAGCTCCTAATCGACTCGATCAACCGCCTCGACCGGCCGGTGATCGTCGCCTACCTGATGCTCACCGTGTGCCTGTTCGTGCTGATCAACCTCCTGGTCGATCTGATCTACGCGAGCCTCGATCCGCGGGTGCGCCTGTCGGAGGCGGGCGCATGAGCGCCGGCACCGACGTGCTTCCGGCCGCGGGCGGCCCGCCGGCGGCGATCGAGGCCGAGCCCGACCGCGCCGAGCCGGTCTGGCGCGCGCACGCCCGCGCCTTCTTCCGCAGCCCCGGCGCGGCGCTCGGCTTCTGCGTCCTCGTGCTGACGATCCTGGCCGCCTGCCTCGCGCCCTGGATCACGCCCCAGAACCCCTACGATCTGGCCAACCTCGACGTGATGGACGGGACGCTGCCGCCGGGCAGCCGCAGCGTGTCCGGGATGCTCTACGCGCTGGGCACCGACGCGCAGGGGCGCGACATGCTCTCGGCCATCGTCTACGGCCTGCGGGTGTCGCTGATCGTCAGCCTGTCGGCGACGCTGGTGGCGGCGACGCTCGGCTCCACCCTCGGCGTGCTCGCGGCCCAGGCCGGCGGCCGGGTCGACGCCGTGCTGATGCGGCTCGCCGACCTCCAGCTCTCGTTCCCGGCGATCCTGATCGCGCTCGTGCTGCTCGCCGCCTTCGGCCGCGGGATCGACAAGGTGGTGATCGCGTTGATTGCCGTGCAGTGGGCCTACTACGCCCGTGCCATCCGCGCGACCGCTCTGGTCGAGCGGCGCCGCGAGTACATGGAGGCCGCCCGCGCGCTGGCGCTGCCGCGCCGCAGCCTGATCTTCCGCCACCTGCTGCCGAACTGCCTGCCGCCGGTGATCGTCGTCGCGACGATGCAGGTGGCGCACGCCATCGCGCTCGAGGCGACGCTCTCCTTCCTCGGCGTCGGCGTGCCGGTGACCGAGCCGTCGCTCGGGCTGCTCATCAAGACCGGCTACGATTACCTGCTGTCGGGCAAGTACTGGATCTCGACCTTCCCCGGGCTGGCGCTGGTCGTCGTCATCGTGGCGATCAACCTCGTCGGCGACCGGTTGCGCGACGTGCTCAACCCGCGGTTCTCGGATTGAGTGTTTTGGGGATTTTCCGACGCTGCTTGAGGAAGGACCGAGCGCCCACGCGCATCCTCTCCCCCCTGTGCCGGCCAGCAGATTCACACATCTCCGGACGAGGCCCGATACGGCGCGGGTCGCCCCTCTCCCCGCCTGCGGGGGGCGAGAGGCGAAGCCGGAGTTACGGTGAGGGGGAGGAACGGAAGCGTCTCGTCCGGGCGAACCCCCCTCACCGTCGGCTGCCGCCTCGGCCCACGCCGCCGACGAGGTCGTCGCGCCCCTCTCCCCGCAGGCGGGGCGAGGGGATGCACGGCCATCGTCGTCACATGCAAAGATGCGTGCATCTGCAAGCCTCTGCGGGGGAGGAAAGGCGCGTTGCGCGATGGCACACGCCGTGAGCGACCCCGTCCTCGCCGTCGAGAACCTCACCGTGAGCTTCAAGGCCGGCGGGCGCGCGCACGTCGCCGTCGACCGGGTGGACCTCACCGTGAACCGCGGCGAGGTGCTGGGCCTCGTCGGCGAGTCCGGCTCCGGCAAGTCGGTGACCGGCCTCGCGCTGATGGGGCTGATCGAGGCGCCGGGCCGGGTGTCGGGGGGACAAATCCTGTTCGAGGGCCGCGACATCGCCGGGCTGCCGGAGGCCGAGCTTCGCCCGCTGCGCGGCAAGCGCATGGCGATGATCTTCCAGGACCCGATGACGACGCTGAACCCGGTGCTGCGGGTCGAGACGCAGGTCGTCGAGGCGATCACCGCGCACGAGCGCGTCGGGGGAAAGGCCGCCCGCGCCCGGGCACGGGACGCCCTGGTCAGGGTCGGCATCGCAGGCCCGGACGAACGCCTGCGCGCCTACCCGCACCAGCTCTCGGGGGGCATGCGCCAGCGCATCGCCATCGCCATCGCCCTGCTGCATGCGCCCGCGCTGCTCATCGCCGACGAGCCGACGACGGCGCTCGATGTCACCATCCAGGCGCAGATCCTGGCGGAGGCCCAAGCCCTCTGCGCCGAGATGGGCACGGCGCTGATCTGGATCACCCATGATCTGGCCGTGGTCGCCGGCCTCGCCGACCGGCTCTGCGTGATGTATGCCGGCCGCATCGTCGAGACGGGTCCGGTGGCCGACGTGATCGAGGCGCCGCTCCACCCCTACACCGCCGGGCTGATCGCCTCGGCCCCGAGCCGCAACGCGCGGGGCGTGCCGCTGGCGCAGATCCCCGGCATGGCGCCCGCGCTCACCCATCGCCCGCCGGGCTGCGCCTTCGCGCCCCGCTGCGCGCGCGCGAGCCCGGACTGCGCCGAGCCCCCGCCGGTCGCGCGCGCCGAACCCGCCCGCTTCGCCCTGTGCCGCCATCCCCTCCAGCCCACGCGTGTCCCGTGACGCTCGTCCACCTGGAGGCCGTGTCGAAGCGCTTCGGCGCGGCGCCGTCGCTGGCCGCGCGGCTGGCCGGGCTCCTGGGCGAGCGCCGGCCCCCGAGCGCCGTCCAGGCGGTGACCGAGGTCGACCTCGCGATTCGCGCCGGTGAGGTGGTCGGGCTGGTCGGCGAATCCGGTTGCGGCAAGTCCACCCTGGCCCGCCTCGCAGCCGGTCTGCACGCCCCCACCAGTGGCCGGGTGCTCCGCGACGGCCGCGACCTCGCCGGTCTGTCGCCGTCCGAGCGGAAAACGGCCATGCTCGCCGTGCAGATGGTGTTCCAGGACGCCACCGCCGCGCTCAACCCGCGGCTGCGGGTGCTCGACATCGTCGGCGAGGCCCCCGTCACCCACGGCCTCGCCGCGCCCCGCGACCAGCGCGCCTACGTCGCCGACCTCTTGGCCCGCGTCAGCCTCGGGGGGGACGCGATGGCGCGCTACCCGCACCAGTTCTCCGGCGGCCAGCGCGCCCGCATCGGCATCGCCCGGGCGCTGGCCGTGCGGCCCAAAATGCTGGTCTGCGACGAGGCGGTGGCGGCCCTCGACGTCTCGATCCAGGCCCAGGTGCTCAACCTGTTCCTGGACCTGCGCCGCGACCTCGGGCTGACCTACCTGTTCGTCAGCCACGACCTCGGGGTGATCGCTCACATCGCGTCGCGCGTGGCGGTGATGTACCTCGGGCGCATCGTCGAGACGGCGCCGGCCGACGCGCTGTTCGCCTCACCCGCCCACCCCTACACGGTGAGCCTGCTCGCCCAGACGCCGCGGCTCGTGTCCGGCAAGCGCCGGTTCCAGGGCCTCTCCGGCGAGCCGCCCTCGCCGCTGGCGCCCCCGCCGGGCTGCCCGTTCCACCCGCGCTGCCCGGCCGCGATCCCGGTCTGTCGGACGAGCCTGCCGCTGCCGCGCTCGATCGGGCCGGACCGCACCGTCGCCTGCCACCGCGACCGGGGCGAGTTCGCCTGACGCGTCGCGGTGCTAAGCAGGTTTCGGAGAAGTGCCCCTTGAGATCCGGTATTAGGCGTCGAAGACGACGGCCGTCCTGCCGGTCGGAAGCGTTGCCGACGCCATCGCATCCCCCCGGAGGCTGCCCGAGCCGACCCTCGCGCCCCGCTCACGCCCGCCGCAACCGCAGGCCGAACAGGTGGAGCAGGCCGGCGAGCAGCCCGCCGTAGACCAGCGCGCCGGCGAGCCCCAGCACCGCGAGCACCGCGGCCTCGCGCCCGCGCGGTAGGGCCGGCACCAGCGCGTCGGCCAGCGGCAGGCCGTAGACCGCGACCAGCGCCAGCGCCGCGCAGGCGAGCGTCACCCCGACCACCGTCAGCCCCAGCGTCCGGCCCGGCGCGGTCCAGCCCCGGCGCCGCGCGAGGCCGACCAGCAGCACGAGGTTGACCCACTGGCTGACCGCGGTGGCGAGCGCCAGCCCCGCGACGCCGTAGGGGCCGGTGAGCCAGAGCTTGAGCGCGACGTTGACCAGGATCGCGGTGAGCGAGGCCCAGAGCGGCGTCGTCGTGTCCTGGCGGCTGTAGAAGCTCGCCACCGCGCTGCGCACCAGCACCACCGCCGGCAGCGCCAGCCCGTAGGCGGCGAGCACGGAGGCCGCCCGCGCCGCGTCCTCGGCCGAGAACGCGCCGCGCTGGAACAGCGCCGCCATGATCAGCCCCGGCAGGGTGAGGAAGGCCACCGTGAACGGGGCCGAGAGCGCCAGCGAGAACCCGGCGGCGCGGTTCTGCGCCGCGTGCGCGCCGGCAGCGTCGCCGGCCGCGATCCGCCGGCTCATCTCGGGCAGCAGCACGGTGCCGGCGGCGATGGCGATGACGCCGAAGGGAAGCTGGTAGAGCCGGTCGGCGTAGTACAGCGCCGAGACCGCGCCGGTGGGCAGCAGGCTCGCGAGGATGGTGTCGGCGAACGCCGCGATCTGGAAGCCGGCCGAGCCGATCACCGCCGGCCCCAGCACCTTGAAGAAGCGGGCCATCGCCGGGTCGGACACGCTCGGTCGGCCGAGCCGCGGCGCCGCGCCGATGCGGCGGCAGCCCCACCACAGCAGCCCAAACTGGAGCACCCCCGACACCGCGACGCCCCAGGCGGCGGCGTAGGCCGCGTTCGGGAACAGGTGAGCTACTGCCAGCGCCGCCAGCATCGCGAGGTTCAGCAGCACCGGCGCACCGGCCGCCACGGCGAAGCGCCGCTGCGCGTTGAGGATGCCGGAGAGCAGCGTCACCAGCGTCATGAACAGCAGGTAGGGAAAGGTGATGCGGGTGAGCGCCACCGCGAGGGCGAAGCGCTCCGGGTCCTCGGAGAAGCCCGGCGCCAGCGCCCGCACCACGAGCGGCATCAGCGGCAGCGCGAGGGCGAGCAGCAGCACCTGTACCCCGAGCATCAGGGTGAAGATGCGGTCGGCGAACACGCGGGCCGCCCCCTCCGCGCCGGCCTCGGCGAGCCCCGCATAGGCCGGGACGAACGCGGTGTTGAACGCCCCCTCGCCGAAGATCGCGCGGAAGTGGTTCGGCAGGCGGAAGGCGACGACGAAGGCGTCGGCCACCGGCCCCGCGCCCATCACCGCGGCCATCGCCACGTCGCGGGCAAACCCCGTCACCCGCGAGACCAGCGTCCAGCCGCCGACGGAGAGGATCGCGCGGATCACCGGGCGGGCGCCCGATGATCCGCCGGCCCGCCGCCCTGCCCCTCGATCGACCCCACGCCGGTCCCCGCCCCTGCCGTTCGTGGCAGGACTTACGGTCCGGGACGGGGGGCAGGCAAGCGTCCTGGTCGCGGACGCTCCCGCCGCGGACCGGTCGCCCGCCGACGGCGGCAACGTCAGGTGGGCGACCGGCAGGCGCACCGTTCGGGCCCGGGACAACCTTGACGGGGCGGAAGGCGGACTGCCGCCGATCGACCCGGCGCCCGTTCACGGGCCGGATCGTGACACTTTACAACGCTGGGTTCGGCACGGTTCGAGCAGGAACAAGTCAGGTCTCGCGGCTATACCTCCGTCCGGAAACGGGTTTTCTTCCCGCCCTCCAGCGCCTGTTACGGCATCTTAACCGTTCGGTACGATGTTGAGCGGCGTGCACGGACGTGCAAATCCGCATTCCGGACCTCAGCAGCCATCATGCCGAACAGACGCGGATTCCTCGCAGCGATCCTCCTGAGCTGCGCCCTCGGCGCGACCGCCGTCGCGGCCGACGACGGCTTGGAGGCCCTGAAGGCGCAGTACAAGCGCCCGATGCGGGTGCCGTTCCCCGAGGGCGCACCCTACTCGCCGCAGATGGCGACGCTCGGCAAGATGCTGTTCTTCGATCCGCGCCTGAGCGGGATGCAGCACATGAGCTGCGCGAGCTGCCACAACCCGTCCTTCGGCTTCGAGGTGCCGGTGCCCGGCGCGATCGGCGCGGCCAACACGCCGCTGCCGCGTAAGGCGCCGACCATCCTCAACGCCGCGTGGCTCCCGGTGCTGTTCTGGGACGGGCGCGCCCCGAACCTGGAGACGCAGGCCCAAGGCCCGATCACCGCCGCCGTGGAGATGAACGGCAAGTTCCCCGAGATCGTCGGCCGGCTCAAGGCCATCCCCGAGTACAAGGCGTGGTTCGGCACGCTGTTTCCGGGCACGGGCGTGACGCAAGACACCCTGCTCACCGCCATCGCCACCTACGAGCGGACGGTGGTCGCCGGCTGGGCGCCCTTCGACCGCTGGATCGACGGCGACGCCGCCGCGATCTCGCCGGCCGCCCAGCGCGGCTTCGACCTGTTCACCGGCAAGGCCGGCTGCGCCGCCTGCCACGCCGGCTGGAACTTCACCGACAACCAGTTCCACGACATCGGCATCCCGACCAAGGATATCGGCCGCGCGGCGTTCGACCCCGACGATCCGCTGGCGAAGTACGCCTTCAAGACGCCGGGCCTGCGCAACCTGACCTACCGGGCGCCCTTCGGGCATGCCGGGCAGTTCGCGGACCTCGACGCGATCCTGACCTTCTACGAGGGCGGCGGCATCGACCGGCCCTCGAAATCGCCGCTGATCAGCCCGCTCTCCCTGAGCCGGGCCGAGCACGCGGACCTGATCGCGTTCCTGCGCGCGCTCACCGCCGACAAGACCGAGACGGCGTTGCCGAACCTGCCGAACTGAGCGCCCACGACCAGCGATGCCGCGCATCCTGCGCGGCGTCTCCGCGGCTGGCTTTCTTCCGGACCCGACGATGTCGATCAGATACAAGATCCTCCTGCCGATGCTGGCCTTCCTCCTGCTCGCGGCCGGCTTGGCGGGCCTGACGGCTTGGCGCAGCGTCTCCGCCTTCACGCGGATCGCGGCGCTCTCCGAGCGCACGATCGACGCGAACGCGGCGAGCCGCGGCGCGCGCGACCGCTTCGCCGCGGGCGAGCAGGTGCTGGCCCGCGTCCTGGCGATGACGGATCTGACCGATCCCCGGGCGGTCGCGACCGAGTTCGCCGCGATCGTCGGGGGCGTCGAGGGCGACCTCGCCCGCCTCAAGGGCGCGGCGCTCTCGGAGCGGATGGCGGCGCTCACGGGGAGGGCGCAGGCCGAGGCGGCGCTCTGGCGCGCGGATGCCGAGATCCTGCTGGGCCTGCGCCGGGCGCAGGAGATCCCGACGACCGAGCTGATGGCCCGCCACGCCCTGCACCTGCGCACCTCGCTCACCGAGGCGGTGGCGCTCGCCGGCGAAGAGGCGCGGGCCGGCATCGCCGAGACCGGGGACGCCGTGGCGTGGCAGCTCCGGCTGGTGCTCAGCCTCGGCGTCCTCGTCGCACTCCTCGGCGCCGGCGCGGCGTGGTGGCTGGCCGGCAGCATGGCGACCCCGCTGCTGCGCCTCGTCGATGATGCGAGCCGGCTGGCCGCGGGCGACGCCTCCGTGCGGCTTGCCGGCGGCGGGCGCCGCGACGAGATCGGCGCGATGGTCGCCGCGGTCCAGGTGTTCCAGGACAACCTCGTCCGCACGCGCCAGCTCGAGGAGGAGACGGCGCTCGCCCGCGCCGGCGCCGAGGCGCAGCGCCGAGCCGGCATGCGCGACCTTGCCGACGGCTTCGAGCGGGCGGTCGGCGGCATCATCGGCACGGTCGCCGCGTCGGCCGGCGCGCTGGAGGGCACGGCCCGGATCATGGCCGCGACCGCGAGCCGGGCGGTCGACCAGTCCGGCAGCGTCGCCGCGGCGATCGGGGCGACGGCCGCCAACGTCGGCACCGTGGCCGACGCCGCCGAGCAGCTCGGCACCTCCGTGCAGGAGATCGGCCGGCAGGTCGACGGCTCGGCGAGCCTGACGCGGGTCGCCGTGACCGAGGCGGCGCAGACCGCCGGCCTCGTGCGCGAGCTGAGCGAGGCGGCGACCCGGATCGGCGACGTGGTGGCGATGATTTCGAGCGTTGCCGGCCAGACCAACCTGCTCGCGCTGAACGCCACCATCGAGGCGGCCCGCGCCGGCGAGGCGGGCCGGGGCTTTGCCGTGGTCGCGGCCGAGGTGAAGCACCTCGCCGGGCAGACGGCGCGGGCGACCGAGGAGATCGGCAGCCAGATCGGCCGCATCCAGGCCTCCACCGGGCAGGCCGTCACGGTGATCGACCAGATCTCCGCGCGGATCGGCGAGATCAGCGGCGTGGCGACCTCGATCGCGGCGGCGGTGGAGGAGCAGGGCGCGGCGACCCACGAGATCGTGCGCAACGTCGCCCAGGCCGCCTCGGGCACGAGCGCGGTGAACGCGACCATCGCGGACGTGGCCGGCGCCGCCCAGGAGACCGGCGCCGCCGCCGCCGAGGTCCTGGCCTCGGCCTCCGCGCTGTCGCGCCACTCCGAGCACCTCTCCGCCGAGGTCGCCCGCTTCCTCGCCACCGTCCGCGCCGCCTGAGCAGGTTTCGGAAGAGTGCCCCGCGGTTTTCCGACGAAAACCTGCGACAGAACAAGACGCTAAGCGGACGAAGCGTCGGCCTGCCAACGCAAGTCCGCTCGGCATCATGGGCGAGCCGGCCGCCCTCACGGCGTCGGCCGATCCCTCGGGATCAGCCTGCGGATCACCGCCCAGTACGAGACCGGCGCGAGGCGCTCGATCAGCGCGATCAGCCGGGCGTCGGAGCCGACCAGCACCCGGCCCCTGCGGCGCTCGACGCCCGCGAGGATGATCGCGGCGGCGCGTTCCGGCGGAAGCTTGAGGAGCCGGTTCGCGGCGGCGCGGCCCCGGGCCGCTTCCTCCGGGCCGAGGTGGGCGGGCACGCGGGCGCTGTCGGCGATCGACGTGGCGACGCCGCCCGGATGGACCACCGTCACGCCGACGCTGGTGCCGGCGAGTTCGTGGCGCAGCGCCTGGGAGAACCCGCGCACGGCGAACTTGCTCGCGGCATAAGCCGTCTGGCCCGGCGGCGCGATCAGGCCGTAGAGGCTCGACAGGTTGACGATGCGCGCCTCCGCGCTCTCCCGCAGCAGCGGCAGGAAGGCGCGGGTCATCCGCACGACGCCCCAGAAGTTGATCTCGAACAGCCACGCGAAGTCGGCCTCGCTCACGTCCGCGAAGCTGCCGCCGACCGCCACCCCCGCATTGTTGACGAGAAGGTCGAGGCCGCCATGCGCGGCACGGACCTGCTCGGGCAGGCCCGCGACCGCGCCGCGGTCGGCGACGTCGAGGGTGTGGCGGCTGATCCGGACGCGGTTCGTCGCGACGAGCCGCTCGGTCTCCGCGAGGCCCTCCGCGTCGCGGTCGGCGAGCGCGAGGTGGCAGCCGCGTTGCGCGAGCGCCACCGACAGCGCCCGGCCGATGCCGCTCGCCGCGCCTGTCACCAGGGCGGTGCGGTTCTCCAGCCGCAGATGCGTCATCGCTCAGCCTCCCATCCGCCAAGACCATTCAGGTGTCTTCATGGACGGAGCGCCCTCCGGTCTTCCAGCCAGTCGATGCTGCCCCCGTCGCTCGCACACCCT
>NZ_CAXTBY010000093.1:14382-16172 GCF_964242245.1 uncultured Methylobacterium sp.
CGCGGCGCTGTCCCAGCTTCATCCGACGGCCTTGCGGGTCGTGAGTCTGCCGGTGTGCGGACGGCGGCGCCCTTCGCGTCTCAGGCCGCCCGCCGCGCGGGCTCGGGCCGCCCGAAGCGCATCGTGCCGTCGTCGAGGCGGCCGAACGTCAGGGCCGCTATGTCGAGGGCGTAGTTCTGGTTGAGGCGCCACGGCTTGCGCGCGCCCTGCTTCGGCAGCGTGGGCGCGGCGCGCACGACGTAGCCGGAGGTGAACGACAAGAGCGGCACCTCGGCGATCGTGCCGGGCTCGGCGTGGGGCGCGCACCACGCGTAGCCGTGCCGGTCCATGTGGCGGATCAGGCGGCAGAGGTAGCGCGCGGTGAGCTCGCTCTTCAGGGTCCACGAGGCGTTGGTGTAGCCGATCGTGACCGCAAGGTTGGGGATGCCCGACAGCATCATGCCCTTGTAGAGGAACAGCTTGGCCGGCTCGATCACGCGCCCGTCGACGACGGTCTCGATCCCGCCCATCAGCTTCAGCCGCAGGCCGGTGGCGGTGACGACGATGTCGGCCGGCAGCGTCCTGCCGGAGGCGAGCCGGATGCCGGTCTCGGTGAAGGTCTCGACCGCGTCGGTCTCCACCGAGGCGGCGCCTGAGCGGATCGCCTTGAACAGGTCGGCGTCCGGCACGAGGCAGAGGCGCTGGTCCCACGGCTTGTAGGACGGGGTGAAGTGCTTGGCCACGTCGTAGTCGGGGCCGAGCTCCGCGCGCACCCCGTCGAGCAGGCGCTTGGCCATCGCCTCCGGCTTCCGGCGGGCGTAGGCGTAGAACACCATCCCGAGCAGCACGTTCTTGGCCCGCGCCAGCCCGTGCGCGAGGCCGGCCGGCAGCCGCGCCCGCAGCCAGCGGGCGATCCTGTCCTCGCTCGGCAGGGCGACGACGTAGGTGGGCGAGCGCTGCAGCATCGTCACGTGGGCGGCGGTCTTGGCCAGCTCCGGCACCAGCGTCACGGCGGTGGCGCCGCTGCCGATCACCACCACGGTCCGGCCGTCCCAGGCGAGGTCGTCGGGCCAGGCCTGCGGATGCACCACCCGGCCGGCAAACCGCGCGAGGCCGGGAAACGCCGGGTCGTGGCCGCCGTCGTAGGCGTAGTAGCCGCTGCACACCGAGAGCACGCGGCAGGTGTAGCGCACGGGGGCGGCTTGCCGTTCGACCTCCGTCTCCAGGGTCCACAGCGCGGTGGCCGAATCCCAGGACGCCCGAACCACCCGGTGGCCGAACCGGATCTTTTGGTCGATGCCCTCGGCCGAGGCCGTCTCGCGGACGTAGCGCAGGATCGAGGCGCCGTCGGCGATGGACCTGTCGCTCCGCCACGGGCGGAAGCTGTAGCCGAAGGTGTAGAGGTCGGAATCCGAGCGCAGGCCGGGATAGCGGAACAGGTCCCAGGTCCCGCCGATCGCCGCGCGGGCTTCGAGGATGGCGTAGCGCTTGGTCGGGCACGCGGCCTGGAGGTAGTGGCCGACCGCGATGCCGGAGAGGCCGGCACCGACGACCAGCACGTCGAAGTGGTGCTCGCCGGTCTCGGGCGACGCGCCCGATCCCGTCGTCGGCCCCGGATCGATCGGCGCAACCGGCCTCGCTTGCGGGGTGTGGTCCATGGCAGGGGCTCCGGCGGTCTCGCACGCGACGATCAGGTGAGGGCGGCGGGCGGCGTGGGCCAAGATCACCGCCGCCGGGCTCGCGCGGGCGAGGCCGAGAGCCTGATGGTCAACCCCTGGATCATCTCGTCCGACCAGATCGACGACCTGCGC
>NZ_CAXTBY010000094.1:0-16043 GCF_964242245.1 uncultured Methylobacterium sp.
GCCAAGTGCTACGGCGGCGACATCTCGCGCAAGCGCAAGCTCCTCGACAAGCAGAAGGAGGGCAAGAAGAAGATGCGCCAGTTCGGCCGCGTGGAGATCCCGCAGGAGGCGTTCATCGCCGCGCTGAAGATGGACGATTGAATGAGCTCACGGTCACCACCGGGCGCGCATGACGGTGATGGCCGGAAGACTGTGATTGAAGTCCGTGCCTTGACAACGCTCAAGGTTTTCCCCGTCATCAAGGCAGGACCGAAAGCTGCCCTCTCGAACATGTTCGCTGCTGCGGAGCCACGCCCCGGGGATCGCGCCGTGCCTTGCGCACGCGGCTGCGCCGTACGCAGGACTGAGGCCGCCTCGTGAAGCGCACGATCGCGGCGATCCTGGCCGCCGATGTCGCGGGCTACTCGCGGCTGATGGCCGAGGACGAGGAGGACACGCTGCGGCGGTTGACCGCGGCCAAGGCGGTGTTCCGCGAGCAGGTGGCCCGCTTCGACGGCCGCGTCTTCAACACGGCGGGCGACGCGATCCTCGCCGAGTTCCCGAGCGCGGTCGAGGCCCTGCGGGCGGGACTCGCGATCCAGGCGGGGCTGGACGACCTCGACCGCGACGACCCGCCGACGCGCCGCGTGCGCTTCCGGATGGGGCTGACCATCGGCGACGTGGTCGAGCAGGACGGTGACCTCCTGGGGGATGCCGTCAACGTCGCTGCGCGCCTGGAGGGCTTGGCCGAGCCCGGGGGCTTGTGCCTGTCGCGCACCGTGCACGAGGCGGTCTCCGGCAAGGTCGCGGTGACCTATCGCGACATCGGCCCGCAGCGGCTGAAGAACATCCCGCGCCCCGTCCACGCCTACCGCGTGGTGATGCCGCGCGATCCGGCCGGAGGCGCCGCGGCTCCGGTCCGGCGGCGGCGCGTGGCGCTCGCGGGCGGAGCCGCCGCGGCCCTGATCCTCCTCGGCTTCGGGGCGCTCTGGTCCTTCGCGCCCGGATCGCTGATCCGCTCGGGGGAAGGCACCGACGCCGCCGGGGCGCCCGAGCGGGACGACCTGATCTCCGTCGCGGTTGCCCGCGCGCAGAGGGCCTGCTTCCGCGACCAGATCCGCGTCTCCGGGCTGATCGTGCCGCGCACCGAGGTCGAGGTTCGGCCGGACGGCGAGGGTTTGCGCGTGCTGCGCGCCCTCGCCGGCCCCCTGGAGGATGTCCGCGCCGGACAGGTGATCGCGCAGCTCGTGCGCGAGGGCGATCCCGAGCAGCGCCCGATCCCGGTGCGCAGCCCGGTGGCCGGGCTGATCGGGCAGGCGAACGCGGTCGCCGGACGCCCGGCCTCGGCGATGGCGCCGGCCCTGTTCCGGGTGATCGACCGGGGCGCGTTCGAGCTGGAGGCCGAGGTGCCGCTCCAGGTCCTCGACCGGATCAGGCCGGACCAGGGCGTGAGCGTGACGCCGCTGGGCGGCACCCCGCTGCAGGGTCGTGTCCGCCTCGTCGCGACCGGCGTCGATCCCGCGACGCAGCTCGGGCGCGTCCGCATCCTCCTCGCGGGCGGGCAGAGCCTCGCCGAGGGCGTGCGCCAGGGGCAGTTCGCGAGCGGGATCGTGCGGGTGGCCGAGCGCTGCGGCGTGGCGGTGCCGCACGCGGCGGTGAACCGCGAGGCGGACGGCGCCGTCGTCTACCGGGCCAACGCCCGGCGGATCGAGGGGCGCCCGGTCGTCGTCGGTCTCGCCTCGGACCGGCTCGTCGAGATCACCGACGGGCTGGAGGAGGGCGACACCATCGTCTCCCGCGCCGGCCCGTTCCTGCGCGACGGCGACCTCATCCGGCCGGTGCGCGCGGCCGGGACGCCGCAATGAATCCGGCGCGATCGACTGTCCTGTCCCCGCGTCCGATGTGAACAATCGCACCCGACGCGGCATTGGCGGTCTCAGCGATCAGCCCGAATGCAATTTATCCGTTGCGCGAATGCAATGCTGCGCCTAGCTTCGCGCGGTGACTGAAGGGCCGGCCGGGTGGCCGCAGCCTCGTCGTCGAAGGTTCCTCGCGTGGCACGGCTCGGGATCGCCATCCTGGTCAGCTTCCTGCTGACCCTCTACGCCGAGCAGGCCTCGGCGGACGGACGGCGCGTGGCCCTCGTGGTCGGCGTCGGCGCCTACCAGTCGGTGCCGCAACTGCCGAACGCGGTCAGCGACGCGACTGCGATCGCCGAGATGCTCCGCAAGGCCGGCTTCGACGTCGTCGCCGCGCGCTCCGACGTCGGCAACCTCGAATTCAAGCGCGCGATCCGCGACTTCGAGGACGCGGCGGCCGATTCCGACATCGCCGTGGTGTTCTATGCCGGCCACGGCATCGAGATCCGCGAGACGAACTACCTGATCCCCACCGACGCCAAGCTCCTCAACGAGCGCGACGCCGAGGATGAGGCGATCTCGCTGGACCGGATCATCACGGCGCTGGAGCCGGCCAAGCGCCTGCGCCTCGTCATCCTCGACGCCTGCCGCGACAACCCGTTCGGCACCAAGATGAAGCGGCGCGTGGCCAGCCGCGCGATCACCGCGGGCCTCGGCAAGGTCGAGCCGGCCCAGACCGACACCCTCATCGCCTACGCGGCGAAGGAGAAGTCGGTGGCCAACGACGGCGAGGGGGCGCACAGCCCGTTCACCACGGCGCTGCTCGCGAGCCTGACGGTGCCCGGCCTCGACGTGCGCCTCGCCTTCGGCCGCGTGCGCGACGACGTGATGCGAGCCACCGGCCACAAGCAGGAGCCGTTCGTCTACGGCTCGCTCGGCGGCGGCACGGTCGCCCTCGTGCCGGCCAAGGCCGAGACGGCGAGCGCCCGCGGCGAGGCCAACGACGCGAAATCCGATTACGAGATTGTCGAGCGGGTCGGGAAGAAGGAGGCGTGGGAGGTCTTCCTCAACGCGCACAAGACCGGGATGTACGCCGAGCTGGCGCGCGTCCAGATCGCCAAGCTCGTCCCCGCCGGCTCGGATGCCTCCATCACCCGGATGGCGAGCAACGGGACGGACGGCGGCCTCAACGGCATGGCCGCGACCGCGCCGGGTGCCCGCACGTCGCCGCCGGTCGAGCCGCCGCCGATCGCGCCGGCGCCGAAGCCCGGCGCGGCCGAGCAGCGCGCCTGGGACCGGCTGAAGCTGTCGACGGATCAGGCCGCGCTCCGCAAGTTCATCGAGACCTATCCGAATTCCCTGCTGCTGCCGGAGGTGCAGGATCGCCTCGATGTGCTGCAGCGCCTCGCCCGGGAGCGGGAGGAGGCCGTGCGCCTGGAGCGGGAGGCGGCCCGCCAGCGCGACGAGGACGAGAAGCAGAAGAAGGCCGCCGAGGTCGAGCGCAAGCAGCTCGAGCGCGAGGCCGCCAAGCAGCGCGAGGAGGCCGAGCGCGCCAGGGCCGCCGAGGCGCTGCGCCAGAAGGCCGAGGCGATGGCCGCGGCCAAGCAGCGCGAGGCGGAGGAGCGGGCGCGGGCCGCCGAGGCCGCCGCCCACAAGCGCGAGGAGGAGGAAGCGGCTCGCCTCGCGGAGGTCGCCGTGCGCAGGCGGGAGGCCGAGGCGCGCGCCCAGGCGCTCGCCGCCGAGCGCCAGAGGGCCGAGGCGGAGGCCGCCGCGCGGAAGCGCGAGGCCGAAGCCGCGTCCCGCGCGGTCGAGGCGGCGAAGGCCGCCCGGGAAGCCGAGGAGCGCAGCCGGGCCCAGGCCGCCCGCGACCAAGCCAATCAGGACAGCACGACCGAGGCGCAGGCCAAGGCCGCGGCGAAGGCCACCGCCGACGCGCGAGCGGCGGAGGAGCGCGACCGCGCCAGGGCGGCGGAGACCCTCGCCCGCCAGAAAGCGGCCGAGGAGCGCACCAAGGCCGCCGAGGCCGCGCGCCGGAAGGCCGCGTCGGAGACCGTCGCGACGGATCGCGAGAATGCGGAGCGCGCCCGCATCGCCGAGGCCGCCCACCGCAGGGCGAAGGAGGAGGCCCAGGCCGAGCGCCGCCGTGCCGAGGCTGCGGCCGAAGCTGCGGCCGAGCGCCAAGCCGAGCGGGCCGCCGCCGTGCGCCGCCGCGAGGCGGCAGAGAACGCCCGCGCCGCCGCCGATGAGGCGGCCGCCGCCAACCGCCGCCGGGCGGCCGAGGCGACCAAGCGCGCAGCCGAGCGTCAGGCGGACCGGGCCGCCGCCGCTGCCGACCAGCGTCGCCGCGCCGCGCAGCAGGCCAAGGAGGCGAATCGCGCCCGCGCCGCGCAGGCGGCTCGGCCCGCCCCGGCGCAGCGCGCCCGCGTCGAGGCGCGCGTTTCTGCTCCGCCTCCGCGTTACTCGGGCGGCGGCGGGGGCGGTGGAGGGGGCGCCGCCCCGATGGTCGGCATCGGGTTCTGAGCGCCTTCTCACGCTGTGTTCGGGAATGAAAATCCGAACGCGGTACTCCGACGGTTCGAATGCTGTGTCCGGCTGCTTCCGATCCCAAGGCCCGAAAAAAGCCGTTGTCGTGTCCGATCTCGGGCGATCGCTGGCGCCGTAGATCGCGGCCCGCTCGTCCGAGCACCTTCAAGAACAGTCGCGGAGTTCCCTGATGTCACGGTCCATTCAGCGCTCGACGATCATCGCCCTCGGTCTCGCCGGCGGCCTGATCGCCGCGGTTCCGGCCTTCGCTGACGCCGAGTCCACGCGCGGGCTGTCCTGCGCACCGGCCGAATGGATGCCGGACCAGGCGGAGTGTCGTGCCGTTGCGCATCGCCGCAGGTTCCGGCCGGACTTCGCTCGGGTCCGGGCTCCGGCCCACCTGATCGATACCGACATTCCGTTCGCCGGCCGCTACGTCAGCCTGCTGATCCTCGGCGTCGGCTACTGAACATGTGCCGCAAAACGCCCTCGGCGTTGCCCCCCGGGCAAGCCGTGACGGCGGGCCGGCCTCTTCGTGAGATGCCCTCACGCGTTTGCCCGGCGTGCGGGGGACGCGAGCATGCTGCGCGCGCCGGGACGGGCGACACCCTGCGGTGACCGTCCGCGTCAGGCCGCGACGAGCAACGCGGCGCCTGCCACCCCGGACAGGACCAAGCGCAGGCGGCCGAGCCAGACCGGAACGAGGCCGCGTCGGGCAAGGTCCTGGTCGATGAGGCCCCAGGCCAGCACGAGGATGCCGAGCATCCGCAGGTCCCAAGGGGCCGGCGCGGCCAGCGCCACCCAGGCCAGCAGCGACGGGACGATGGCGAGCAGGTAGTCTGCGTTCCCGGCGTTGCGCGCCGCCGCCGCGCCCCAGCGGATGCCGCCGAGGAAGGACGCGATCACGGCACCGTACGCGGACAGGATCGTGCGCGGGGACAGGCCGATCGTGCCGAGCCCTCCATCGTTGCCGCTGACGGCCAGCGCCGCGAAGCCGAGGAACGGGATCAACCCGGCGGCGCCGAGGAGCACGGCGCCGATCGGTACGGGAGTCAGCCGCGCCATCACACCTCCGGGCTGCCCGCTGCGGATCGGCGGTTGCGTGTCGAGTCGAACAATCATACGGCGGCGGATGACGCGGGTTCCCGCACTGCGGCATCCTGGCCAAGCTTCCGCCGTCTTCGAGCCCGTCGCTTTGAAGGCGGCGTCGGCCGGGGAGGGCGCTCAGACGCCCCTGCGCGCCACCGGCGCGAAGGTCGGGGCGACCGGCGCGGGGGCGCCGAGCAGGGTCATCGGGCCGGCGGCGGCCTCCTTGGAGACCGGCGGCTCGTTGACGGCCCGATCGAGACGGTGCGGCTTGAAGTTCGCGGCGATGCTGCGGGCGGTCGCAAGGTCCGCCGGGCTCAGCTTGTTCGCCACGTCGTCGCGCTTCCTGCCCGCATCCTCGTCGCCCTGCGCGGCGGCGGCGGAGAACCACGCGTAGGATTGCATCAGGTCCTGGGTCAGGCCGAGGCCGCGGGCGTAGAGCACCGCGAGGTTGTACTGGCTGTCGCGGACGCCGTACTCCGCGCCCTGCCTGAACCACGAGGCCGCCGAGGCGTAATCCGGCTTGCCGGAAGCCGCCGGGTTCTCGGCGTAGAGAACTGCGAGGTTGTGCATCGAGCGCGCATGGCCCTGCTCCGCCGCACGCCCGTACCAGAGCTTCGCCTGGCCGATGTCGCGCACCAGCCCGGAGCCCTTCTCGTGATGCCCGGCGAGCTTGTACTGGGCCGGGGCGTAGCCCGCGGCGGCGAGCTTCTCGTAGAGCTTGGCCGCGAGCGACAGGTCGCGCGGCAGCCCGCGCCCGTCGGCCTCCCGTCCGGCGAGTTCCCAGATCGCCGTGCCGTCGCCGTCGAGCACCGATTGCCGCAGCTTCGACAGCGCCGCCGGGAGGCCCGCGAGGTCGCCCGAGAGCGACGCCATCCCGGAAACCTGAGGCAGCGCGGCACGGGCTTGAGCCGCCCGCGGCTCGGGCGGCGGAGACGCGATCGCCTGCGTGGTCTGGGGATCGGCGGGCACGGTCCGGGCAACCTCGGCAGGAACCGGATCGACCTTGGCGGGATCGGCCTTGAGGGAATCGGCCTTGGGGGCGGACGGCGTGCCCGCGTCGGCGACACCGGACGCGTCCCGGGCCGGGACCGACGCGGCCGGCGGCAGGCTCGTCCGCGCGGCGTCGGCGCCCGTGGGGCGCATGCTGATCGCCTGGAGGGCGCCGAGCGCGAGGACCACGGCCGCGAGCCCGAGGAGGAGCGGGCGGCGGCGGCGGTCGATCTCGGCGCGCAGGCGCGCCACCGGCCCCGCGCCCGGCGCGGACGCCGCCGGCGCGGCCCTGCCCGCGCTCCCGCGGGGCTCGCGCCGTCCGGCCGAGAGGGCGGCCTCCGAGGCGACCTCGGCCTGGGCGGCCTGGGCGGCGCGGCGCGCGGCCGCGATGAAGTTGGTCTTGATGTCGGCGGCGTCGGCCTCCGGCGCCTCGGTTCGGTCCCGCGCGACGCGTTCGCGGGCCGGGGCGTCCTTGGTCGGGGCGTCCTTGGCCGTTGCGTCCTTGGCCGGGCGTCCGGCTCCGGGCTCCAGCAGCTCGTCGCCGATCCGCGCGGCCTCGGGGGCGGGCGCGGCGCCGCTCGCGTGCGGCAGCTCCGGCCGCCGGGCGCCGCGACGGGGGGCCTCGATGCCGGTCGAACCGAGCAGGCGCTCTTCGAGCGACGCCTGCCGGGCGGCGATCGGCAGGCGGGCGGCCTCGCCGGCCTCGGGCGCGCCGAGGCGTCCGACCAGCCGGTCGAGGGCCGATTGTACGCCCTCGAGGGTGACGCTGAGGCGCTGGTCGGAGGCCGCCTGCCGGGCCTGGATGTCCGCCAGGCCGGCGCGGAGCAGGCCGAACTCGCTCCTGTCGGCGGCCTCGCGGGCGCCGCCGATCGAGGCGGCGACGGCGCTGCGGGCGGCCTGCGCGACCACGGCCTCGCTCGGCGCCGCCTCGCGGAGCGCCGAGACCTGCCGGAGCAGGTCGCCCATCGTCCGCTCCAGGCTCACCAGCGTCGGGTCGACGCTGCGGGCGTCGATCCGGTTGGCGAGCAAGACCACCTGCTTCTCGAGGGCGTCCAGGCCCTCGCCGCCCGGGCGGGCGCCCACGCGGTCGACCTTCTCGGCGAGGTTGCGCAGCATGGCATGGATCGAGGCCACGTCGCCGCCCGGCACGGCCGGCCGGCGCAGGGTTTCGCCCAGCGTCTCGCCCAGGCCCTCCAGGCGCCCGATCAGGTCGCCCACCGGCTGGGCGCTGACGCGGTCGACCTTGTCGGAGAGCGCGTCGATCCGTCCGAGGATCGCCTTCGAGGCCGCGGCATCCGCGCCGCGGGCGCCGGCCTGCAGGGCGTCGAGCTTGGCCGCCATCGCCTCGATCTGATCGACGAGGATCGCGGGCGCGGGACCGGCCGCTTGGAGGCCGGTGCGGATCTCCTCCAGCAGCGGCCGCAGGTTCGTCTCGGGGCCGGCCTGGAGCTGCGCGATCTGCGCGCTGATCGCCTGGAGGCCGTTGGCAAGGCCCTGGATGCGCTCCGGGCCGGCGAGCGCCGCGATCAGGTGGCGGATCTCCTCCAGCTCGCGGAACAGGTCGGTGAGCGCGTCGTGATCGACCGTGCCGCCGTGACCGCCCGCCACCACCGTGCCGAGGCGCGCGGCGAGGCGCTCGACGTCGCCCGCGACGCGGGCGTGGACGTTCTCGGCCACGTCGTCGGCCAGCCGCTCCACCTGCACCCGGATCAGTTCGATCGGCGCGGCGATGGCGGCGAGGTCGGCCGGCGCGTGCGCGCGCTCGACGCCGCTGGCGAGCGAGATCATCGCCTGCTCCAGCGCGCCGAGGTCGCGGCCGGTGGCGAGGTGGCCGATCGACTCGCGCAGGCGGCTGGTCTCGCGCCGAAGCTCCGACACCGCGTCCGGGACGGGAGGCTGCACGGCCTCGGGCAGCGCGGCCTCGGGCGGCGCGGCCTCCGCGACGGCGGCGTCGAGGCGGCGGGCGAGGTCCTGGCGCATCGTCGCGACGATGCTGCCCTGGGCGTCGTCGTCGAGCTCGCGCTGGCGCTGCCGGATCTCCTGGACCGCGTCGCGGATCTCGGCGGCGGCCGGCCGTCCGCGGCGCCCGGGCGGTCGCGAGGCCGCGACCTGCTCGCCCAGCGCCGACATCCGGCGCTCGATGTCGCCGAGGCGATCGGCGACCTGCTGCACCGGCGCGGCCCCGGCGCCGAGCGCTTGGCCCACGCGGGCCTCGATCTCCTCGATCCGGCGCCGGGCGGCCTCCTCGACCGCTTGGCGCTCCTCGGAGAGCGTCCGGTCGAGGCCGTCGATCCGGGCCAGCAGCGCCTGGAAGGTCGCGCCGAACGGGTCGGCCTGGGCGGCCTCCGGCGTCGTCGCCGGTGCGTCCGGAACGGGCGCGGAGCCCTCGAACGCGGACGTCGGCGGCGTGGGATCGACGGGGGCGGGGTCGGAAGCGGCGGCGCGGCGGCGCTGTGCCCTGACGGCGGCCGGCTTGGGCGAAGGATTGGGCGAAGGGTTGCGCTTGGCCGCGTCCGGGACGACGGACGCGATCCACGTCTCCAGCGGGACGCCGGCGCGGCGGGCCACGTCGCGGGCCGCCTCAAGCACGTCGGGATCGAAGCTGTCGAAGCTCGGCATCGCGTTTCGTGTCATCATCGGGCCTGCGTTCGGCAGCGTGCGGCATCCCGAGGGGCCGGGGACGCGGAGGGTCCCGGCAGCCGGTCTCGGATCGGTCATCGGCGACCATTAACTTTCTTGGTAAACACGCCGTTAAGATGCGGAAGGCCCGGACCGGGTACCTGCGCGCGCGAAATCGGCCTCGGCCGGATCGCGGCCCTTGCCCGGGCAGCGCCAAATAGTTTATATGTGAACTATCGAGAAGGCCGCGCGGCGCCGATCGGCCGGGTCAGGCTTTCCGTCCAGGCGGAGGATACGAGATGCCGAGCTATCGCGCCCCGGTCGAGGATACCCTGTTCCTCCTCAACGACGTGCTCGGCTTCCACAACCATGCCAACCTCGCGGGCTTCGCCGAGGCCTCCCCCGACGTGGTCGAGGCGGTGCTGAACGAGGGGGCCAAGCTCGCCGACGCGGTGCTGGCGCCGCTCAACCGCCCGGGCGACGTGGAGGGCTGCACTTGGCACCCGGACGGCTCGGTGACGACGCCGAAGGGGTTCAAGGCGGCCTACGACGCCTACGCGCAGGGCGGTTGGATGGGCCTCTCGGTGCCGGAGGCGTACGGTGGGCAGGGATTGCCGCACACCCTCAACACCGCGATCCAGGAATTCGCGTCGGGGGCCAACCTCGCCCTCGGGATGTATCCCGGCCTGACGCAGGGCGCGATGGCCGCCCTCCTCGTCCACGGCTCGGAGGCGCAGAAGGCGACCTACCTGCCCAAGATGGTCGAGGGCACCTGGACCGGGACGATGAACCTCACCGAGCCGCATTGCGGTACGGATCTCGGCCTCCTGAAGACCAAGGCGGTGGCCAACGGCGACGGCTCCTACGGCCTGACCGGCACCAAGATCTTCATCTCGGCGGGCGAGCACGACCTGTCGGAGAACATCGTCCACCTCGTCATCGCCCGGATCGAGGGGGCGCCGGCCGGCACCAAGGGCATCTCGCTGTTCGTCGTGCCGAAGTTCCTGGTGAACCCGGACGGCTCGCTGGGGGCGCGCAACGGCGTGTCCTGCGGCTCGATCGAGCACAAGATGGGCATCCACGGGAATTCCACCTGCGTGATGAACTACGACGGCGCTACGGGCTGGCTCGTCGGCCAGGAGAATCGCGGGCTGAACGCGATGTTCGTGATGATGAACGAGGCGCGGCTCGCCGTCGGCGTCCAGGGGCTCGGCCAGTCCGAGGTCGCCTACCAGAACGCCGCCGCCTACGCGAAGGACCGCCTCCAGGGCCGGGCGCTCTCCGGCGCCAAGGCGCCGGACAGGGCCGCCGATCCGATCATCGTCCACCCCGACGTGCGCCGCACGCTCATGGGCATCCGCGCCTTCAACGAGGCCGGCCGCGCGCTGGTGCTGTGGACCGCGCTGCAATCGGACATCGTCCACCGCTCGGAGGACCCGCGGGAGCGCCAGGCGGCCGACGACCACATGGGCCTGATGACGCCGGTGGTGAAGGGCGTGCTCACCGACCGGGGCTTTTCCAACGCGGTCGAGGCGCAGCAGATGTTCGGCGGCCACGGCTACGTCGAGGAATGGGGCATGTCGCAGTTCGTTCGCGATGCCCGCATCGCCATGATCTACGAGGGCGCCAACGGCATCCAGGCGATGGACCTGATCGGCCGCAAGCTCCCCAAGGACGGCGGCCGGGCGATGATGACGTTCCTTGCCGAGGTCCAGGCCTTCATCAAGGACAACGACGAGGATGAGGTCCTCAAGCCGTTCACCGCCCCGCTCCAGGCCGGGCTGAACGACCTTCAGGGCGCCACGATGTGGCTCATGCAGAACGCGTTCACCAAGCCCGACAACGCGGGCGCGGGCGCCACCGACTACATGCACCTCCTCGGCCTCGTCGCGATGGGCTACATGTGGGGCAGGAT
Organism: uncultured Methylobacterium sp.; assembly: GCF_964242245.1. NCBI lineage: Bacteria > Pseudomonadati > Pseudomonadota > Alphaproteobacteria > Hyphomicrobiales > Methylobacteriaceae > Methylobacterium > uncultured Methylobacterium sp. The sequence continues at coordinate 10,975 of NZ_CAXTBY010000094.1, forward strand.
CGCCAAGGCGGCGGTCGCGAGGAAGGCGGAGGGCAACGGGGCCGCCGCGCGCATGGACGCCAAGCTCGTCACCGGCCGGTTCTACATGGAGCGCCTGCTGCCGGAGACGGCGATGCGGCTCGTGCGGATCAAGGCCGGCGCCGACACGACGATGGCCCTGGAGGCCGACGCGTTCTGAAGGGTGTTCTTCCCTCCCCCCTCTGCGGGGGAGGGTGGCCCTCGGCTCACGCGAGGGTCGGGAGAGGGGAGGGCCATATCCGGAGATGTCGCTCCCCTCTCCCGACTTAGCTCGCGGGCCACCCTCTCCCGCAGGGGGAAGAGGGAGTCGGGGTCGGCACGACGAAGCGGACGAGTCGGCCGCCCGGTGCAGAGAAAACGGTAAGCGCCCGCCCACGCGGCGAGAGACCCGAGGAAAAACGCCCATGACCGAGGCCTTCATCTACGACCATGTCCGCACGCCGCGCGGGCGCGGCAAGCCGGACGGGTCGCTGCACGAGGTCACCGCCCTGCGGCTGGCCGAGACCGCGCTGCGCGCGCTCAAGGATCGGAACGGGCTCGACACCCGCCAAGTCGACGACGTGGTGCTCGGCTGCGTCGATCCGGTCGGCGAGGCCGGGGGCGACATCGCCCGGGCGGCCGCGCTGGTCGCCGATTACGGCACCCACGTGCCGGGCGTGCAGATCAACCGCTTCTGCGCCTCGGGGCTCGACGCGATCAACTTCGCGGCCGCCCAGGTGATGGCCGGGCAGCACGACATGACGGTCGGCGGCGGCGTCGAATCGATGAGCCGCGTGGGCCTCGGGGCCTCGGGCGGCGCGTGGCCGGTCGATCCGGCGATCGCGATCAAGTCCTACTTCATGCCGCAGGGCGTTTCCGCCGACCTGATCGCCACGAAGTACGGCTTCTCCCGCGACGATTGCGACGCCTACGCGGTGCGGTCGCAGGTTCGCTCGGGCAAGTCCTGGGCGGATGGCCTGTTCAAGGATTCCGTCGTGCCGGTGCGCGACGTCAACGGCCTCACGCTACTCGACCGCGACGAGCACATGCGGCCTTCCACCGACATGCAATCGCTCGCGGGCCTCAAGGCGTCGTTCGTGCAGATGGGCCAGATGGGCGGGTTCGACGCCGTCGCGGTCGACGCGCACCCGGACGTCGAGGCGGTCGACCACGTCCACCACGCCGGCAACTCGTCGGGCATCGTCGACGGCGCCGCGGCGGTGCTGATCGGCTCGGCGGAAGCCGGCCGGGGCGCCGGCCTCAAGCCGCGGGCGCGCATCCGGGCCTTCGCCAACATCGGCTCGGACCCGGCGCTGATGCTCACCGGCCCGGTCGACGTGACCCGGAAGGTGCTGGCGCGGGCCGGCATGAGCCTCGCCGACATCGACCTGTTCGAGGTCAACGAGGCCTTCGCCGCGGTGGTCCTGCGCTTCTGCCAAGCCTTCGACCTCGATCCGGAGACGGTCAACGTCAACGGCGGCGCCATCGCCATGGGCCATCCGCTCGGCGCCACCGGCGCGATGATCCTCGGCACCGTGCTCGACGAGTTGGAGCGCACCGGCAAGGAGCGCGCCCTGGTGACGCTGTGCATCGGCGCCGGCATGGGTACGGCGACCATCATCGAGCGGGTTTGAGGATCGCGGGGCGGCCGGCGCGCTCCCGAAATCCGTGAAAGGCTGGTAGAGGCGGCCCTGACCCGTGCCGGGCGACGGTGCGGCCGAGCCCCAAGAACGAACCCAAGGGAGACACCAATGCGCCGCTTCCTCGCCGCCCTCTGCCTGACAACCGCCCTCGCCACGCCCCTGGCCCCGCCATCCGCCCGCGCGGACGAGGCAGCCGACAAGGTTGCGGAGGCCAGGACGCTCGTCACCAAGACCCTGATCAAGAACCTCCAGACCGGTTTCACCGCGGCGCTGGAGAAGACCGTCGCTCCGATGCCGGAGGACAAGTCCGAGGCCGTCCGCAAGGAACTGATGACGGAGTTCGACAAGCAGAGCGGCATCATGGTCGACGGCCTGTCGAAGGCCTACGCGGACAAGTTCACCCTCGCGGAGTTGAAGCACCTCGACGAGATCTACGAGGACAAGACCTATCTGAAGTTCCAGGCGCTCAACGCCGATCCGTCCTCGACGGTGACGACGATCTCGCAGGCCTCCGTGACCAAGCTGCTCAACATGCTGGCGGTCGCCTCGGCCGGCGACAACGCGCCGACGCCCGGCGCCCCGCCCGCGCCGAAGTAGGCGACCGACGATCCACCCACGCCCGTCCCGTGGCGAGACACCGACAGGATTGAGCCGATGGACCTCAGGAACTTCCGCTTCGAGACGGACGGCGACGGCCTCGCGCTCGCGACCTGGGACTGTCCCGGCCGCTCCATGAACGTGATCACCGAGGCCGTGATCGACGAGATCGAGGCGATCGTCGACGCGGTCGTCACGGATGCCGCGATCAAGGGCTGCGTGATCACGTCGGGCAAGGACAACTTCTCCGGCGGTGCCGACCTGACCATGCTCCAGGGGCTCGGCCTCGAGTACGAGCGGCTGAAGCGCGAGCAGGGCGAGGAGCCCGCCATGCGCCGCTTCTTCGAGGCCTCGCGCCGGCTCTCGCTGGTGTTCCGCAAGCTGGAGACCTGCGGCAAGCCGTTCGCGGCGGCCGTGAGCGGGCTGTGCCTCGGAGGCGCCTTCGAACTCGCGCTCGCCTGCCATCACCGCGTCGTGTCGGACGATCCCAGGACCCGCGTCGGCCTGCCGGAGATCAAGGTCGGGCTGTTTCCCGGCGGCGGCGGCACGCAGCGCGTCGCGCGGCTGATGCAGACGGGCGACGCCCTGCAGATGCTGTTCAAGGGCGAGCAGATCCGCCCCGCGATGGCCCGCTCGATGGGCCTTGTTCACGACATCGCCGGCAAGGACGAGATCGTCGCGAAGGCCAAGGCCTGGATCCTGGCCGGCGGTTCGGCGGTGGCACCCTGGGACGTTCCGAAATTCAAGGCGCCGTCCGGAAAAGTCTACTCGCCGGCCGGGATGATGATCTGGCCGCCGGCCAACGCGATCTACCGGCGCGAGACGCACGACAACTACCCGGCGGCGAAGGCGATCCTGGCCTCGGTCTACGAGGGCTTGCAACTGCCGATGGACCTCGCTCTCAAGGTCGAGAGCCGCTACTTCGCGATGATCCTGCGCACCAAGGAGGCGGCGGCGATGATCCGCACGCTGTTCATCTCCATGGGCGAGCTGAACAAGGGCGCGCGGCGGCCGAAGGACGTGCCGGCCTCCAATCTGAAGAAGATCGGCGTCGTCGGCGCCGGCTTCATGGGCGCGGGCGTCGCCTACGTCACGGCCCAGGCCGGGATGGACGTGGTGCTGGTCGACCAGTCGATCGAGGCCGCCGAGAAGGGCAAGGCCTACGCGCACACGCTGATCACCGGCCAGATCAACAAGGGCCGCGCCAAGACCGCCGACCGCGACGCGCTGCTCGCCCGCATCCAGCCCTCGGCCGACTACGCCGACCTTCACGATTGCGACCTCGTCATCGAGGCGGTGTTCGAGGACCCGAAGGTGAAGGCCGAGGTGATCGCCAGGGTCGAGGCGGTGATCGGCCTCGACACGGTGTTCGCCTCGAACACCTCGACGCTGCCGATCTCGGGGCTCGCCAAGGCGTCCGGGCGCCCGGACGCGTTCGTGGGCATCCACTTCTTCTCGCCGGTGGAGAAGATGATGCTCGTCGAGATCATCAAGGGGGAGGCCACGGGTGACCGGGCGCTCGCCACGGCGCTCGACTACGTCCGCGCCGTGAAGAAGACGCCGATCGTGGTCAACGACGCCCGCGGCTTCTTCGCCAACCGCTGCGTCGGCGCCTACATCCTCGAAGGCCACAAGATGCTCAACGAGGGCGTGCCGCCAGCGATGATCGAGAACGCCGGCAAGATGGCGGGCATGCCCGTCGGCCCGCTCTCGCTCAACGACGAGGTGGCCCTCGACCTGGGGCTGAAGATCGCCCGGGCGACGGAGGCGCAGGCCGGCCCCGACGCGGTCGATCCGGCGCAGAAGGCGCTCCTCGTCGAGATGGTCGAGGGTCGGGGCCGGCTCGGGCGCAAGAACCGCAAGGGCTTCTACGATTATCCCGAGGGCGCGGCCAAGCGCCTGTGGCCGGGCCTGAAGGACCTCCAGCCGACGCACGCCGATCCCGACTCGCTCGACATCGCCGAACTGAAGCACCGCCTCCTCGTGGTCCAGGCGCTGGAGGCCGCCCGCACGGTGGAGGAGGGCGTCATCACCGATCCGCGCGAGGCCGATGTCGGCTCGATCCTCGGCTTCGGCTTCGCGCCGTTCACCGGGGGCGCCCTGTCCTACATCGACTTCATGGGGGCGGGCGCGTTCGTGGCGCTGGCCCGCGGGCTCGAGGCCAGGCACGGCGCGCGCTTCGCGGTGCCGGGCAACCTCGCGGCGATGGCGGAGAGCGGCGGCACCTTCTACGGCGAGGCGGCGAAGAAGGCGGCCTGAGGCGCCGGGTCTCCGCCTTCAGGCGCTACGCGCGCCCACGCTTCCGGTAGGCGGCGACGTGCCGCCCGACCGTGCGCCGCGTCGGCGCGTCGACGTAGCGCGCGATCCAGGGGGTCTCCAGCCAGAACGCAAGGTCCTCCGGCGCGTGCAGGAGGCGGTTCATCGCCGCCGCCTGGAACAGGGCGTGGCCGGTGTTGAGGATCTCGTCGTAGCCGCCCAGCCCGACCCCGCCGACGAGCCAGCGCTTCTCCAGCATCGTCGCGAGCATGGGCATCCGTTCGGGGCGGTGGATCAGGAAGAAGACTAGGCGGCAGCCCCTGGCGAGGGCGTAGCGCTCCAGATCCTCCAGGTACCAGTCCGCCTGCAGGCGGACGGTCGCGTAGATGTGCAGGTTGTAGGCGGCGAGCGCCCGCGCCAGGGCGTCGGCGAAGCGCGGCTCATCGCGCCCAAACGCGGCCACGCGCAGGATGTCGTCCAGGGACAGGCGGCCCTGGAAGGCCACGGCCATCACCGCGGGCAGGGCAGGGAGCCCGAAATGCGCGGCCGAGGCGGCGCGGCAGTCGGATCGGTCGA
>NZ_CAXTBY010000095.1:0-15639 GCF_964242245.1 uncultured Methylobacterium sp.
AGGCGACCTTCATCTCCTCGAACAGGTCGAGGTTGTTGTTCTCCTTCTCGCCGTCCGTGCCGAGGCCGACCGCGACGCCGGCCCGCAGCATCGCCTCGACCGGGGCGATGCCGCTGGCGAGCTTCATGTTGCTCACCGGGTTGTGGGCGACCGCCACGCCGCGCTCGGCCAGCAGCGCGATCTCGGCCGGGTCGAGCCAGACCGCGTGCGCGATCAGCGCCCGCGGGGTCTCGAAGAAGCCGAGCCTGTCCAGGGCGAACATGGCGCGGCAGCCGTAGCGGCGCTCGAACTCGGCGACCTCGACCTCGGCCTCGCTGCAATGGGTGTGGAAGCCGGTGCCGTGGCGCTTGGCCATCGCGATCGCGCGCCGCTGCCCGGCCTCGTCGGCGTAGAACAGGTGCTCCAGGCCGACCCAGACGCTGATCCGCCCCTCGGCGGCCCCGTGCCAGGATTCGATCAGGGCCTCGTTGTCGTCGAGGCTGTCGAAGTAGTCGTAGTCCGGGTGCGCGCCGACGTAGGGGACGCAGACGAGGCGGTTGCCGATGCCTTCCGCCGCCCGGGCGCTGCCCGCCATGAAGCGCCACATGTCCAGCACCGTGGTGGTGCCCGACAGCACGCTCTCGGCGTAGCAGAGCCAGGACGCGGCCTCCGCCTCCTCGGGCGTGAGCACCCGGTGCATCGGGTTGATGTGGAGCCGCAGCCAGTCCCAGACCGGCAGGTGCTCGGCGGTGCCGCGCAGCAGGCCCGAATGCATGTGCGCGTTGACGAGGCCGGGCATCAGCAGGCGGTCGGGAAGCCGCGTCATCGCCGCGTTCGGGTGCGCGGCGGCGAGGTCCTCCCGCCGGCCCACCGCGCCGATGCGGGCGCCCTGCACCAGCACCGCGCCGTCCGGGATGACGCGATTGTCCGCGTCCATCGTGAGCACGAGGTCGGCGGCGAGGATGCGGTCGGTCATGCGGCACCCCTCATGCTGTTCTCCCTCACGCGGCGGCCGCGATCAGCGCGGCTGCGCGCTCGGCGATCATCACGACGGGGGCCTGCGTGTTGCAGGTCGGGATCGTCGGGATCACCGAGGCGTCGGCGATGCGCAGGCCCGCGATCCCATGCAGGTTCAGGGCCGGATCGACCACGGAGGTCTCCGACACGCCCATCGCGCAGGTTCCGCAGGCGTGGAAGAACGTCGAGCAGGCCCGCCGCACGAAGGCGACCTTCTCCGCCCGGCCGAGGCGCCGGGCGGGCGCGACCGGCGCGGCGCCGAGTTCGCGGAACGGCTGGGTCTCGGCCAGGTCCATGATCGTGTCGATGGCGGCCACGAGGGCGTCGAGGTCGGCGGGCTCGGCCAGGAAGTTCGGCTGGATCGTCACCGGGCCCGCGGGCTCGGCGCTCTCCAGGCGGAGGGAGCCGACGCTCCGCGCCGCCATCAGGCCGGGCGACAGGGCGAACACGGGCCCCGAGAGGTCGCACCCCGCGGCGACCTCGGGGCCCGCGTGCGGCCCCTGCACCACGAAGGCGTGGAGGTCGGGCGCGGGCAGGCCGCCGCGGCTGCGCCAGTTCAGGATCGCGCCGCCGCCGTTGTCGCGCACCGGCCCGAGCGGCGCGCGCGCCCGGAAGTTCATGCCCATCAGCAGCGGGTGGTCCTGGAGGTTCTGCCCGACGCCCGGCAGCGCCGTCCGCACCGGGAGCCCGAGACGGGCAAGCTCGTCCGGATCGCCGATCCCGGAGCGCATCAGCAGGCGCGGCGTCTCGATCGCGCCCAGCGCCAGCACGACCTCGCCCCGCGCCCGCGTCTCGACGATCCGCCCGCCGACCGCGTGGCGCAGGCCGGTGCAGCGCCCGTTCTCGAACAGCAGCGCCAGCGCCATCGAGCCGGTGAGCACCGCGAGGTTCGGGTTCCCGGCCAAGGGGCGGACGTAGCCGTCGACCACGCTCCAGCGCCTGGCTCCGCGCTGGTTGAGGTTGGCCAGCGCCGCGCCCGCGTTGTCCGGCCCGTTGGCGTCGGCGAGCACCGGCATGCCGCGCTCGGCCGCGCCCGCCAGCAGCGCCCGCGCGATCGGGTGGGGGTCGCGCGGGGTCTCGATGCGCAAGGGGCCGCCCGCGCCGCGCAGGGGCGTCTCACCCCCTTCCCAGTCCTCCGCGCGGCGGAAGTACGGGAGCACGGCGGCAAAGTCCCAGCCCGTCGCGCCGGCCCGCGCCCAGGCGTCGTAGTCGGACGGGTGGCCGCGGTTCCACAGCATGGCGTTGATGCTGCTCGACCCGCCGAGCACCCGGCCCCGCGGGATCGGGATCACCCGGCCGCCGATGTGAGGCCCCGGCGCGTAGGCGTGGCCCCAGTCGCACGGGCCGCCGAGCAGGCTCACCCAGGCGCCCGCGTCGGCGATCGCGGGGTGCGCGTCGTCGCGGGGGCCGGCCTCGACGAGGAGCACCCGGGCGCCCCCTTGCGCGAGGCGCCCGGCCACGACGCAGCCGCCCGTCCCGGCGCCGACGACGACGTGGTCGTAGGCGCGCGCGAGGCCGTCGGCGGGGTCGCTCGGTCCGGCGCCCACGTCAGTTGTGCTCGCTCGGGCCCAGGATGGTGATGCCCTCGCTCGCCTCGACGTGGCGCACGAAGATGTACTTGTCCTCGCGCCCGTCGCTGTGCTTGCGCCGGATGCCGGCCCGCACGGTGGGCTCGACCTTGGCGACGAGGAGGTAGGGGGCGTCCGCCGCCAGCCCTCGCGCGCAGTGGGCCTCGAAGCCGTCGAGGTCGCGGACGGTGTGGGCGTGCGCGACCCCGGCGCCGCGGGCGATCGCGGCGAGGTCGACGCGGCCCTTGGCCGTGTGCGTCGGCGGTCCGCCGATCGACTGGTAGCAGTGGTTGTCCCACACGACGACGAGGAGGTTTCCGGGCTGCTCGTTGCCCAGCGTCGCGAGGATGCCGAGGTTGAACAGCAGGCCGCCGTCGGTGTCGAGGGCGACGATCCGGCGGTGGGGCAGGCCGGCTGCGAGCCCGAAGGCCTGCGGCGTCACACAGCCGAGCTGCTGCTGGAACAGGCTCGCCGCCCGCATGTGCGGGGCGGCGTCGTACCATTCGTCGACGCTGCCGCCGAGGGAGAGCACGACGAGTTCGTCCGTGAGCCGGCGGGCGAGGATCGCCATGCAGTCGTAGCGCGTCATCGCACGATGCTCCCGCCCAGCACCACCGCCGCGTGGTAGCACGAGGCGTAGGCCGAGGCGTAGGCGTCCGCGATCGCCCCCTCGATCTCCGCCGCCTCCCGCACGATCCGGTAGGGCACCCGCAGCGCGCCCAGCACCGGCTCCATGGTGATGCCGTGCGGGATCGCCCACCAGTTGTTCTCGCCGAGCTCGCCCCGGTAGCTCATCAGCATGACGACGGGGATGCCGGCGCCGAGCCCCATCCGGGCGAGCGGCTCGACCGCGGCGCGCAGGCCCGAATTCTCCATCACAAGCACGGCGCGCTTGCCCGACAGGAACACGCCGCCGCAGATCGCCGCGCCCTCGCCTTCGTTCGTCACCGGGATGGTGCGCAGGCCCGGGTCGGTATCCAGCGCCGGGTAGAGCTCCTTCAGCAGCGAATCCGGCAGGTAGCAGGCGATCGAGACGCCGGCCCGCCTCAGGCCGCGCAGAACCGCGTCGACGGCGGCGGGAGTCATGGCGTGCCGGGCTCGTCCATGGGGTCAGGATTGCCGGATCGCGGGTGCCCCGGATAGAGGCTGCGTCTCGACGCGCCGCGTGCGCCCAAGGCAACATCGTCGCGGCCGGGGCCGCCCGCCCCCAGCCCCTCGACGGCGCGGGCGAGCATCCCGGCGAGGCCGGCGCCGGCCTCCGAGATGCGGTCGCGGCCGCGGGCGAGGAGGACGAGCCTGCGCGGGCGCAGCTTCGGATCGCTGAGCGGCACGAAGGTCAGCCGTCCGTCCGCGATCTCCCGCTCCACGCCGAGCCGGGTCTGGAGCGCGATGCCGGCGCCGCACAGCGCCAGCGCGACCATCGTCCCGATGGCGTTGGTGGTGACGCGCCGGCCGGCCTGGGCGCAGGCGCCCGCCAGCGCCTCCTCGACGGAGGCGCCGAGCGTCAGGCTGGCGTCGGAGAGGATCAGGACCTCCTGCGCGAGGTCGAACATCCGCAGCGCATCGCGGCCGGCGAGCGGATGGTCCGGCCGCATCAGGGCGCCGACGGGGACCGGGGCGGCGGCGAGGCGCTGCGTCGCGCGGGGGCTGCGCAGGTCGAAGCCGATGGCGATCTCGCACTCGCCCTCCGCCAGGGCCTCGACGGCGGCTTCCGAGCTGACGACCTTGACGTCGACGGCGATGCCGGGGTGGCGCTCCCAGAATGCGCGCATCACCTCGGGGAAGAGCCCGACGGCGACGCTCTCGACGAGGGCGAGGCCGACGGTGCCGCGGTGGAGCCCGCGCAGGTCGTCCACCTCGGTGCAGGCGCGGGTGAGCTCGCCGAGGCTGGCGCGGGCGCGGTAGAGCAGCAGCTCGCCGGCGCTCGTCAGGCGCAGGCGCTGCTTGGTGCGCTCGAACAGCTTGGTGCCGAGATCCTCCTCCAGGCGCGCGATCACGCGGCTGATCGAGGACGGGGCGAGGTTGAGCGCGCGCGCCGCCTGCCGGATCGAGCCGGCGCGGGCCACCAGCTTGAAGTAGTGCAGCCGCGTCGAGACGAGGCCGAGGCGGTATGGGTCCCCACGGACATAAGTGCTTCGATCCACCAGACTTTCCCAGGTCGATTCGCGTCGCGAAACGAAGCACTTATGTCCGTGGGAGCTCCGGGGGTCCACGGCGCGTCCCGCCTCGCGTCACTGATAGTCGGGGATTCCGGGCATGGTGCAAAAGCCCGGCAGCCCGCGCACCCGGCGCATCCAGCGGCGCAGGGCCGGGTAGGCCTCGTGGTCGATGCCGAAGTCGCGGCTCAGGGCGATGGCGGGAAACAGCGCGAGGTCGGCGACCGTGGCCGCCCCGCCCACGAACCAGTCCCGGCCCGCCAGCGCGCGGAGCGTCAGGTGGTCCTCCATCGCGCGGAAGGCCGCGCGCGCCTCCCGGTCCAGCGCGTCGGCATCGCCCGGCGCGCCGAACATCGCGACCCGGCGGGCGCGCGTCGCGGCCTGCAGGTCCCGGGCGGCGAAGGTCAGCCACACCATCGTCTCGGCCAAGCCCGCCGCGTCCGCCGGCAGCCACGTCCCGGCCGGGTCGTGGCGGCGGGCGAGGTAGACCAGGATCGCCTCCGCCTCCCGCAGGACCGTCCCGCCGTCGACGAGGATCGGCAGCGTGCCGAGCGGGTTGAGGTCGATCAGGGGCGGGCGAGTCTGCTCCGCGCCGGGAAACATGTCGACGGCCACGGTCTCGCAGGCCACGCCGAGGGCTCCGAGGGCGAGCCGGACCTTGTAGCCGTTCTCGTCCAGCGCGTAGTCGTAGAGGCGCATCACGGCGCGCTCCGCGGCTCGGCGCGGGCCGCCTCGACCGCGCGCCGCAGTCCGAGGCAGGCGCTCGCGGCCTTGATCCGATCCGATGCCGGGGCCGGCCCGTCGAGCACCACGTGGACCGCGCACTGCACGTCCGACAGCGGCTGCACGGCGATCAGCGCGGGCAGGCCGGCAAGGCGCGCGCGCACGAGGCCGTCCGGCCCGGGCGCGGCGCCGAGCTCGGCGCGGACGTGGGCGGCCGGCGCGTCGAGGTAGAGGCTGCGCACCGGCGTCGCCGCGCCGTCCTCCGCGGCCGCCCCGTCCGTCGCGTCCCCCCAGGCGACCCAGACCAGGCCGTGCCGCTCGCGGCTCCGGAACGTCGTGGCCCGGATCATCGGCCCGACCGGCAGGTCGGGATGGGCCGGGATGTGGCGGCACCGCCCGGCGGCGTCGTACCGCCAGCCGTGGTAGAGGCAGGCGACGTGGTCCCCGCGCACGAAGCCGAAGCTCAGGCGCATGCCGCGGTGGGGGCAGCGGTCCTCCCAGACGTGGGCGGCGCCGGCGCGATCGCGCCAGACCACCAGCTCGTGCCCGAACAGCCGCGTGCCCGCCGAGGTCCCCGCGTCGAGGTCCGCCCCGAGGGCCACCGCGTACCAGCCCGGCGGCTCATTCATCGCGCAAGCTCTCTTCAGTCGGGGCGGGCGCGTCGTCCCGGCGCTCGACGTCGCGCACGAGGCAGTCGATCGGCCCGAGGCTGCACGCCATCTCGAAGGCGTCGACGCAGTCGCCCTGCCCGGCGACCTCGACGACGACCCGCTCGGGCCCGCCCTCCGCCCGGACCGACAGGTCGAGCAGGCGGGCGCGGTGCTCGGCGAAGGCGCGGAAGCTGTCGGGCCGGAAGCGTCCGGTGAAGACGAGGGTCGCGACGTTTCGCATGCGGCCGCCTCCGGGCGGGGCCGGCGCGGACGCGCGCGCCGGCTCGAAAACGCTGCATAGCGCCGCGACGGAAATCCGCGCAAGTCGCTCACAAGTCGCTTGCCGGGTTCGAAAACGCCTCTCCACGTGTTGCGCGCAACGCACCGACCCGATCGCCACATCGCCACTATGCGGGACAGCGGGGCTGCGACAGCATCCGGGCGCGACCGGTTTCGCGGCGCGGATCATCGGCGGGCACGTGTCTTGCCTGCGGACCCCGCGACCGAACCTTGGCGGCGAACCACCAAGCACGAGTGACGAGGCGCGCGACATGGCCGATCCGTTCGAACCGACCCGGCGGCGTCTTCTCGGGGTCGGCGCGGCCGCCGGCGCCGGGCTGCTCCTGCCCCCCGGCCTGCGCACGGCCCGCGCCGCGGAGGCACTGCCGGCGGTGGCGGAGAAGGACGCGGTGATCGCCTTCGGCCACGTCGGCCCTGTCACCGACGAGGGCTGGACCTGGAGCCACGACCAGGGGATGAAGGCCGTCCAGGCCGCCTTCCCCAAGGCCAAGACCCTGTTCGTCGAGTCGATCCCCTACTCGGCGGATGCGAGCCGCACCTACCGGCAGTTCGTGTCGAACGGCGCCAACCTCGTCTTCGCGACCTCGAACTACGGCGACTTCTTCTACGACGTCGCCAAGCGGTCGAAGAAGGTCGGCTTCCTCGAATGCGACGGGCGCACCACGGGGGAGAACCTCGGCTGGTACTACTTCGCGCACTGGTACCCGACCTACGTGCTCGGCGTCGCCGCCGGCCTGATGAGCAGGACGGGCAAGCTCGGCTACGTCGCCTCCTTCCCGGTGCCGTCGTGCTTCTCCTCGACCAACGCCTTCCTGATGGGCGCGCGCACGGTGAAGCCCGAGGCCAGCGTGCAGGTCATCACCATCAATTCCTGGTTCGATCCGCAGGCGGCGACGCAGGCGGGCGTGGCGCTCGCCAACAACGGCTGCGACTTCCTGTTCGGCATCATGGACGAGGCGGGCTACCTGCAGGTGGCGCAGGAGCGCGGCCTCAAGGCCGCGATGTGGAACACCGACATGCGCCGCTTCGGGCAGGACGCCTACGTCACCTCGATCGTGGTCGACGTGAAGAAGTACTACGTGGATCAGGTCGCCAAGCGCATCGCCGGCACCTGGACGCCGGAGACGACGATCATGCCGATGGGCGGCGGCATCGACCGCGACGCCTGGGGCAAGTCCGTGCCGGAAGCCGTGGCCAGGCAGGCCGACGCGGTGCGCGCGAAGATCCTGGCCGGGGAGAGCCCGTTTGCCGGCGAGATCAAGGACAGCAAGGGCAAGGTCCGCGTCCCCGCCGGCAAGACGATGACCGACGCCGAGCTCTACAACTGGGACTGGTCGATCGAGGGCGTGGCCGGCCTCGGCGCCTGATGGCGCCCGCGATCCCGGCCGAGACCACGTCGGGGACCGCCCCGTTCCCGCCGGGCACGCCGCCGATGGTGGCGCTCCAGGGCATCACGAAGGTGTTCCCCGGCGTCCTCGCCAACGATGCCATCGACCTGGAGATCCGGCCGGGCGAGATCCACGCGCTCCTGGGCGAGAACGGGGCCGGCAAGTCGACCCTGATGAACATCCTCACCGGCATCTACCAGCCCGATGCCGGCCAGATCATCCTCGACGGCTACGCCCGCGCGCTGCCGACCCCCCAGGCCGCGATCGCCGCCGGGATCGGCATGGTCCACCAGCACTTCAAGCTGGTGCCCGCGTTCACCGTCGCCGAGAACGTCCACCTCGGCTGGGAACGGACCCCGCGCCGCGCCTCGGCCGCGGCGCTCGAAGCGCGCACCCGCGCGCTCGCCGCCCGGTTCAACCTCGCCGTGCGGCCGGACGCCCGCGTGGGCGACCTCTCGGCGGGCGAGCAGCAGCGGGTCGAGATCCTGCGCGTGCTGGCGCGCGCCGCCCGCATCCTGATCCTCGACGAGCCGACCGCGGTGCTGACCCCGATCGAGGCGCGCGAGCTGTTCACGGTGCTGCGCGCCTTCCGCGCCTCGGGCAACGCCGTGGTCTTCATCAGCCACAAGCTCGAGGAGGTGATCGCGATCGCCGACCGGATCAGCGTGCTGCGCGGCGGCCGCAGGGTCGCGACCCGCGACGCGGCAGGCGCCGACGAGCGCGGCCTCGCGACGCTGATGGTCGGGCACGACATCACCCTGCGCCGGAAGCGCCCACGCGCGGCCGGAACGCCGGTCTCCCCGGAACCGGTGATGGAGCTGCGCGGCGTCAGCGCCCGCGACGACCGCGGGCTGGTCGCCCTGCACGCGGTCTCGCTCGCCCTGCACGGCGGCGAGATCCTTGGGATCGCGGGGGTCGCCGGAAACGGCCAGCGCGAGCTGAGCCAGGTCGTGGCCGGCATGCGCCCCCCGGTCGCGGGCGAGATCCGCATCGACGGCCGGCCGGCCGGGGGCGACGCCGCGCGCTTTGCCGCCGCCGGCATCGGCCACATCCCCGAGGACCGCCTGCGCAGCGGCCTCGCCCCGGCGCTCAGCGTGGCCGACAACGCGGTGCTGCGCGAGTACCGCACGGAGGCGGTCGGCCGCTGGGGCTTGTTCCGGCCGGGCGCCGCGGCGGGGCTGGCGCGGACGATCGCCGAGGCGGCGGAGGTCATGGTGCCGGACTACGCCATGCCGGTGCGCAACCTGTCGGGCGGCAACCAGCAGCGCCTCGTTGCCCGCCGCGAGATCCGCGTCGCCGGCCGCGTGCTGGTGGCCGCCTACCCGAGCCGCGGCCTCGACGTCGGCGCGATCGATGCGCTGCTCGCCTACCTCGCGGCCCTGCGCGACCAGGGCCGGGCGGTGCTGCTGTTCTCGGAGGAGCTCGACGAGATCCTGGAACTCGCCGACCGCGTCGCCGTGCTGTTCTCCGGCCGGATCATGGGCGTCATGCCCACCGCCGAGGCCGACGTCGAGCGGCTCGGGCTGATGATGGGCGGGCGCCGCGAGGGCGGGGCTGCTGCCCAATGAGCGTCAGGCTCCTCCGGACGCCGACCGTCGGCGCGGGCGCGGCGCTCGCCGGGCGGCTCGGCGCGATCGTGCTGGCGCTCGCCTGCGTCGGCGGCGCGCTGGCGCTGGCGGGCCGTGCCCCGGTGGCGCTCGGGCGCGAGGTGCTCGCCTCCGCCTTCGGCTCGGTCGAGGGCCTGGAGGATCTCGGCCTGCTCGTCACGCCGCTGATCCTCACCGGCATCGCCGTCGCGCTCACCCGGCGCATCGGTCTGTGGAATATCGGCGGCGAGGGGCAGTTCAACGCCGGGGCGCTGGCCGCCACCGCCGTCGGCCTCAACGTCGAGGGAGCGGACGCCTGGGTGCTCCCGCTGATGGCGCTCGCGGGCCTTGCCGGGGGCGCGGCCTGGATCCTCGTGCCGACGCTCGCCCGCGCCTTGGCCGGCGTGAGCGAGCTGATCACGACGCTGCTGCTCAACTTCGTCGCGACCCTGCTCGTCACGTGGCTCTGCACCGGCGCGTGGCGCGACCCGTCCGGCCACGCGCTCGGCACGACCGCGCGCATCCCCTACGAGCTGCCGCCGCTGGGCGACGTCCTGCACTGGGGCCTCCCGATCGCGGTCGGGATCGCGGGGCTCGCCGCGGCGCTGCTCGGCTACACCCGCTTCGGCTACGAGGTCCGCGTCGCCGGCTCGAACCCGGGCGCCGCCCTCTACGCCGGCATCCCCGTGCGGGCCCGCATCGTCGCGGTGATGCTGCTCTCGGGCGCCGTGGCGGGGCTCGCCGGCATGATCGAGCTCGCCGGCACCGCGCACCGGCTCCAGGGCGGCATCTCGAACAATTACGGCTACCTCGGCATCACGGTCGCGGTGCTCGCCCTCGGCTCCTGCCTCGCGGTCGTGGCCGCCGCCCTGCTGATGGCGGCGCTGCTCAACGCCGGGATCATCCTGCAGACGCAAGGGGTGAACACCAGCACCGTGCTTGCCATCACCGGCCTGATCCTGCTGTTCACCGCCATCGGCGACGAGATCGCCCACTACAGGCTCGTGCGCCGGCCGGCGCGGGCCGCCTGATGGAGCCTCCGTGGAGCTGATCACCGGCATCCTGGCGACCGCCGTGCTGGCGGGCGGCGTCCTCGCGCTCGCGGCCCTGGGCGAGGTGCTGGCCGAGCGGGTCGGCGTGGTCAACCTCGGCGTCGAGGGACTGATGGCGCTGGGCGGGCTCACCGGCATCGCGACGGTGGCGGCGGTGCCGAGCCCGGCGCTCGGCTTCCTCGCCGCCCTGGGCGTCGGCTTCGCCTTCGGCTGCGTCTTCGCCGCCGCGACCGTGTGGCTGCGCGCGAACCAGGTCCTGTGCGGGCTCGCGCTGACGCTGCTCGGCACGGGGCTCGCCGCCACGCTCGGGCGCCCCTACGCCGGCGCGCCCGCCGCCGCGGCCTTCGAGCGGGTCGTCGTGCCCGTCCTGAGCGACATCCCCGTGCTCGGCCGCGCGCTGTTCTCGCAGAACCTCCTCGTCTACCTGATCTACCTCGTGCTGCCCCTGGCGCTGCACGGGCTCCTGTTCAAGACGCGGCACGGCCTGAACCTGCGCGCGGTCGGCGAGAACCCGGCCGCGGCCGACGCGGCCGGCATCCCCGTCACGGCGATCCGGTTCTGGTACGTGGCGCTCGGCGCGAGTCTGGCGGGCGGGGCCGGCGCCTACCTGACGCTGGCGTTCGTGCCGTCCTGGTCGGAGGGTGTCGTGTCCGGCCGCGGCTGGATCGCGGTCGCGCTCGTGATCTTCTCGGGCTTCCGGCCCCTCACCGCCGCCGCCGCCGCCCTGCTGTTCGGCGCCATCACCGCGCTCGGCTTCGTCGGGCAGGCGCGGGGCTGGCCGGTCGCGCCCGCGATCCTGTCGATGCTGCCGTACCTCGGCACGATCGCCTTCATCATCCTGCCGGTGGTGGCGTGGCGCCGCCTGCGGACTTGGCTCGCCGCGCCCGCGGCCCTCGGCCTGCCCTATCACCGCGATGTCCGCTGAGAGGGGGATCGCGCGCCGACGCGGCGCGCCGCCACGATGGAGCGGGTCCGGCGGTGAGCGCCCCGAGGTCGCGCTCGCTCCGGCCGAGCACGATGCGGCCGATGCCCGCCCGTCAATCGCCGGGCAACGAAGAACCCGAGCGCAAGGCGCGATCAGGCCATCGTCGAGGCCCGCGCCCGCAGGGACCTTGGAGGATCAGGAGGCCAGCGGCGCGCCGGGCTGCTGCCCTTGCGCCTCGAACGCCTTCTGGCGGTAGAGGCCGACGAAATCGATCGGATCGATGTAGAGCGGCGGGAAGCCGCCGTTGCGCACGGCCTCCGCCACGATCTGGCGGGCGAAGGGGAAGAGCAGGCGCGGGCACTCGATCATCACCGCCGGGTGGACCTGATCCTGCGGGATGTTGCGCAGGCGGAACACGCCGGCGTATTTCAGGTCGAAGGCGAACAGCACCTCGCCGTTGATCTTGGCGTCGCCCTCCAGGGTCAGCTCGACCTCGAAGTCGGCCTCGGCGAGCTGCTGGGCGTTGACGTTGACCTGGATGCTGATCTGCGGGCCCTGGCCCTCCTGGGGCTGGAGCGAGCGCGGCGCGTTCGGGTTCTCGAACGAGAGGTCCTTGGCGTACTGGGCGAGCGCGTTGATCGCGGGCGCATCCTCGGCCTGCGCGCCGCCGCTGCCGTTCGGTGCCGGAGAGTCGGCCATGGCGGGTCATCCTCCTTGAGATCGATCTCCGGCGCGGCCGGAGGGGGGCCTGAACGCCCGCGCCTGTCGGCCGCGGGCCTCGCTCGCTGGCGGGTCTTCCGCTTCGCCTTCGGGCTCGGCGAGGCCGCTAACACGCCCGTCCGGTGCCGACAAGCGACGCCTGGAGCCGTGTCCGGTTCTCCGGATCGCGGCGGAGGCCCGCGTCCGCCGGACGCGGATCGCGGCGTCTCGCCAGGTCGGTGCGGGCCTTGCGGGCGCGACGACGCGGCGCGGCCCGTCCCGCGGCACGAGGCCGATCGCCGGGGCGCCTCGCCTGGAACACTCCGGCGACGTGCCCCATATCCGCGTGTCGCGGGGTACGTCCGGCTCGATCCTTGCCCCGGCTCGATCCCGGCCCGGCCTTCGGCTAAAGACGGCCCGGTGCCAAGTGCGCCGACGAGGGCCGGCCCTCGTCGCGTCGATCGGGCCGGCACGCCGGTTGACGGGACGACGGTCCCGCGTCTTAGGACGTGGTGGCTTGAGCCTCGGCGACCCCTCGGGACTTCGGAGCCGCGCCGTCGGGCGGCAGGGCGGCGACCATCGGATCGGTGATGCAGGACAGCTTCGACCTTACGACGATCATCTTCCTGGCGCTCGCGGTCTTCGTGATCTGGCGCCTGCGCTCCGTGCTCGGGCAGAAGACCGGCGCGGAGCGCTCGCCCTTCAAGCCGGTGGACCGCAGCCGCACCGGGCCGCAGCCCGGCCGCACCGAGGGCGACAACGTCGTGCGCCTGCCGGGCGCCGACCGGCCGCCGCCCGAGCGCGCGCCGCCGGCCGCGGAGGCCCGCGACTGGCGCGGCATCGCCGAGCCCGGCTCCGAGGTCGCCCGCGGCCTCGAAGCGGTCGTGCAGGCCGAGCCCGGCTTCGAGCCGCGCGCCTTCGTCGAGGGCGCCAAGTCCGCCTACGAGGCGATCATGCTCGCCTTCGCCAAGGGCGACCGCAAGACGCTGAAGTCGCTCCTGTCCCGCGAGGTCGGCGAGGCCTTCGAGCGGGCGATCGTCGAACGGGAGAAGAACCGCCAGACCGTCGAGACCACCTTCGTCTCCATCGACAAGGCCGAGATCGTCGCCGTCGACGTGAAGAACCGCGTCGCCCAGGTCACCGTCCGCTTCCTCTCGAACCTCATCACCGCGACCCGCAGCGCCGAGGGCACGGTCGTCGACGGCAGCGCCGAGGCCGTGGTCGAGGTCCCCGACGTGTGGACCTTCGCCCGCACGCTCGGCACCCGCGACCCGAACTGGCAGCTCGTCGCCACCGAAGCCGGCGCCTGATCCGCCCGGCCGTGCCGCGCACGCGCCGAGCCCGTGTGCCCTGAGCCCATGACGCGCCGACGCCTCGCCCTCACGACCGCAGCGCTCGCCGTGCTCGCCCTCGGCCCGGCTCCTGCCTCGCGGGCCGAGCCCCTGCGCGTCGGCGGTGCCGTGCTCGAACCGGTCGACCTCGCAGGCCTTCCCGGCTGGAGGGCGGACGATGCGGGGGCCGCGCTCGACGCCTTCCGCCGCACCTGCGTCGCGCCGCGGCCGCCTCCGCCCCAGGCCGAAGGGGTCAACGGGTCCGCGACCGACCTCTCCGCGGCCTGCGCGGCGGCCGCGTCCCTCGCCCCCGAGCAGGCAAAGGCCTTCTTCGCGCAGCGATTTTCGGCCTACCGCATCGTGCGCGCCGCTGCCGCCGGGGAGCCCGAGCGCAGGGGCTTCCTCACCGGCTACTTCGAGCCGGAGCTCGACGGTGCGCTCAGCCCCGGACCCGGCTTCACCGCGCCGGTGCTGGCGCGGCCCGACGACCTCGTCAGCCTCGCCCCGGGCGAGGCGCGGCCCGGCCTCGACCCGACGTTGCGCGCCGGGCGACGGGTTGCGGCGGGGCTGGAGCCCTATCCCGACCGCGCCGCGATCGAGGACGGGGCGCTCGGCGCCCGCACCCGCCCGCTCCTGTGGCTGCGCGATTCCGTCGACCTGTTCGTGCTCCAGGTCCAGGGGTCCGGCCGGGTGCGGCTCGCCGACGGGCGCGCCGTGCGCGTGCTCTACGACGGCAAGAACGGGCAGCCCTACACCTCGATCGGCAAGCTGCTGGTGGCCGAGGGGCACCTGCCGCTCAACGACCTCAGCCTCGCGCGCTGGACCGCGTGGCTGCGGGCGCACCCCGACCATGGCCGCCGCCTGATGCGGATGAACGCGTCCTACGTCTTCTTCCGCACCGAGCCCGTGACGGACGCCGCGCTCGGGCCTCCGGGCGCGGCCGGCGCCCCCCTGAGCCCGGGGCGGAGTCTGGCGGTCGACGGCGCGCTCTGGCGCTACGGCCTGCCGTTCTGGCTGGAGGGGCGCCTGCCCGGCTTGAACGGCTACGGCCACCTCGTGGTCGCCGCCGACACCGGCTCGGCCATCCTCGGCCCGGCGCGCGGCGATCTCTACGTCGGCACCGGCGCGGCGGCCGGCGTCGCGGCGGGCGACCTGCACGCGCGGATCGGCTTCGTCGTGCTGCTGCCGAAGCCGGCGGCTCCGGAGCCGGCCGCGCCGTGAGACGGCCGCGGCGCCCCCGCACGCTCTCCCGCGAGGAGGCGCGCCTGTGGGGCGAGATCGCCAAGCTGATCACCCCCTTGCGCGGACGCGCGGTGCCCAAGGCGACGGCCCCCGCGGCCCCGCAGCCGCCGGCCGCGATCCCCCACGCCGAACCCGCCGCCGAGCCGATCCCGACGCCCGCGGTCTCGGCGGTGCCGAAGCCGGCCGCGCCTCCCGCCGCACCCGCCAAGCCGAAGCGTGAGCGTGCGGTCAAGCTCGCCGCGCTGGCGCCGGCCCTGCCCCGCCCCGCGCTCACGGTTACCTCCGCCGTTCCAGGCGCGCCGGGGCTGGAGCGGCGCGAGCGGCAGCGGCTCAGCCGCGGGCGGCTCGCGATCGAGGCGCGGATCGACCTGCATGGGCTCTACCAGGCCGAGGCGCACGCGGCGCTCGTCGGCTTCCTGATGCGGGCGCGGGCCGCCGGCCACGCCCGGGTGCTCGTGGTCACCGGCAAGGGGGGCGAGGACGCCTACGCCGAGCGCGGCGTGCTCCGCCGCAGCGTGCCGCACTGGCTGCGCGGGGCGGACCTGCGCGGCCTCGTCCTCGGCTTCGAGGAGGCCGCGCGCCACCACGGCGGTGCCGGCGCGCTCTACGTGCGCTTGCGGCGGCGGTGAGGGTTTCGCAGGTCCGCTCGATCTCCACCGCGCAGCGGCGCAGGAAGTCCACCGCCTCCCGGACCTCGGCGATGGCGTTGGGCAGGGACTTGCCGGCCTCGCGCAAATCAGCCCGAGCAGCACCAGCATCCGTCGACAGGCCCGCCTCGCTCGCCGTGGCGGTGAGTTTGCCGGTCACCAGCAGGCCTCAGGTCGCCGCGTTCACGAACGGCAAGGTGCTCTGGCCGAGATGGGCGCGCTAGAGCCGCGCCCGATCGCGTTGCAATCGGTCGTGGCTCCCAGGCGTTGTTTTATCGCGCTCTCTTTCGCCGAACCGGCGTCCACTTCGGCGGAGAGCGCTCTTAGAGCCTGTTTGAGGTCTTTGTTTCAGGCTAGATTGTTGAGGGCGTTTGCG
>NZ_CAXTBY010000096.1:0-10281 GCF_964242245.1 uncultured Methylobacterium sp.
CATCCATCGCCGCACGCGATTGGGCAAACGTGTCAGTGTAGCCCGCCGTTGGTATGATACGGTTTCCGGGTGATTAGCTCGGTTGCGTGCGCTCCCGCCCCCTCTGCGGGGGAGGGAAGGACGCGCGGGTTACGGGGCGCGCCGCCCCCCGAACCAATCAACCGGAAACCGTATGATCCCTCGACGTCCTGCATGCGCCGCAGGACCGCCGCCGCGCCCTTGCCGTCATGCATCGGCATCGCCAGCCGCGGGCATCAGTGCCCGTTCGCAACCGTGTCGACGAGGGCCAGCAGGATCGCAGCCAAGCGGTCCTGCGCGTCGGGCGTGCCGAGGTTGTGATCGGTGCCCGGGATAATGGCGACCGGCGCGCCGAGGCGGCGGGCCACGCGCTCCGGCGAGCGTCCGAGCTTGCGCACGGCCGGCAGTCCCGGATCGCCCGCGCAGTAGACGAGCCGCAGGTGCGCGCCCCTGCGGCGGATCGCATCCACGCGGCGGGCGACGCTGCCGCCGGCCGGGCCGGGCCGGAAGAGGCCGGTCCAGCGGCGCTTGATCCGGTGCAGGCCGCCGCGCGCGAGGGCGCCGCCGATGGCCGCGACGCGGATCTCCCTCCTGAGCAGCCGACGCCACGTCGCGCCGCGGGCGAGCAGCGCGGCGTAGGTCGAAGCACGCCCGAAGCGCCCGCGGATCACCGCGTCGACCTCGTCGTCCGGATGCCAGTCGAAGCAGTAGAGGTTGACCAGGAGCGCGCCCGCGATGCGGTGATCGCGGCACGCCGCGTGGAACGCCGCGTAGGCGCCGCTGCAGGTGCCGACGACGACGACCGGTCCGGTCCCGCGCGCGGCGAGGTGATCGAGGGCGTGGCCGATGTCGTCGGGCGCGTCGGGCGCGAACAGCGGCGAGGTGCGGGCCGGACGATCCGGGCTCTCGCCGACTCCGCGCAGGTCCATGCGCAGCGAGGCCACGCCCCGCGCGGCGAGGCGTCGCGCGAGCACCGTCGTCTGCCGGCCCCAGCCCGAATGCACGCTGAGGCCCGCCTGGACGAACAGGACGGTCGGGCCGCCCCGGGCCGCCCCGGAGGACCGGCCATGCACGCCGAACAAGTCCGGTCCGAACCGGACGGCCTCCTCGCGCCAGCCCGCGCCGTCGATGCGGGCCGGCGCGAGGACGCTGCCGGGGCCGCTCGGCCGGGGCAGGGCGCCCTGGGCTACGAAATCGACGACGGTCGAGAACGCGTCCTCCGGCGTCTCGGAGAAGAGCGGGTTGCCGACGAGCAGCGCGAGGCCGTGCAGCGGCCCGCGCGCGACGTCGCTGCCCAGGGCCTCGCAGCGCCGGGCGAGATCGTCCGATTCCGCCCCGAGCAGGAGGATCTTCGGGGCCGGCGGGACGGCGATCCCGGCGAGGTCGATCGCGGACAGGTCACGGACGAGACCGGGGCCGAACCGGAAGCCGCCGACGCTGAGGTGACCGGGCTCCTGGGCGGGCGTCGCGCCGTCGGGGAGCGCGTTGATCGCCGGCGCGCGGAGCCTCATCTCCCGCAGGTACGCGCGTCCGGTCCGGCACGGGGCCAGCAGCGCGAGCCGGTCGACGCCGCCCTCCTGCGCGGCCAGCACCGCGAGCGTTCCCCCGAGCCGCAGCCCGACGAGGACGATCTCCTCGGCCCCGGCCTCCTCGCGCAGGAATCGGATGGCCCGGCGGATCGCGCCGACCCAGGCGGCGACCGACTCGGCTCCGGCATCCCCGGAATCGCCCTCGCCCGGGTAGTCGAACCGCAGCGTCGCGCAGCCGGTCGCCGCGATCCGCCCGGCCAAGTCCCGCCAGGACCGGTGCGCGGCAAGCTGCTCGAAGCCGGTCGCGCCGCACAGGACGACGCCGCGGCGGCCGATCCCCGGGCTGAACCACCCGAACAGATCGTCGATCGCGACCGCTTCCGCCCGCAGGGGCGAGAGGGTATCGGGGGACGCTTCAACCATCATCGCGGCCGAACCTCACGATCTCGCTGCCGAACCTCAAAACTTCGCGGCCGTTGACGGCCCGCACCGTCCCGCGCGGAGGGCCCGGGCCGACGAGCGGCACGTGCCGCTCGGCACCGGGTGCGAGGTGGAACCCGTTGTCGGACGGACGGACCTCGCCCTCGGTGTCGATCTGGACGCAGAGCGCGTGGCGCAGCGTCGCGATCCTCAGGATCGGGCCGTCCGCGCCCGGGGCGAGTTCGGCCGTGAGGCCGATCGCGCACGGCTCGGGATCGCGCCCTTGCGGGAAGTGGAAGCTCTCGGCCACGACCACGCCGCCCGCCGTCAGGCTCGCGTGGCCGAGACTGTGCGCGGGGGAGCCGAACCGGTAGCTCGCCGTGGCGTCGAAGAAGCGCCCGAGCAGGCCTGCGCTCGACCAGACGCCCGAGCCCCGGGGCTCGACCACGACGTCACGCGCGGCCTGCGCCACCATGCGGCCCGCGGGATCGCTGAAGGTGACGGCGAGCGTCGCGCGGAGCGGCGCGGCGGCCTCGTTGTGGACGTGGACATGCAGCCCGTTCAGGCCCTCGTCCGAGAACGCCACCTGCACCGGCCGGAACGCGCGCTTGAGAGCGTACCACGCCGCTTTCGGTCGGCCCGCCGCGTCGATCACGCCCCAGCCGGCCCCCGGCGCGAGGTCGCGCAGGACCCAGACGAGGCCGCCGGCCGTCGGGGAGCGCGCGCGGCGCCACTCCGCGAACACCGCCTCCATCACCTCGGCGCTGGCCGCGCGACTGAGCGCGAGGTAGCGCTCCGGGTCGTCGCGGCGCAGGCGCTCCGGGTCGAGGCCGAACAGCGCGGCGAGGTAGTGGTCGCGCACGTCCTCGAAGTCCCAGTCCGCGCCCCGGTCGCGCGGGACGCCGGTCCGCCAGCGCGGGCTCGCGGGGTCGAGGAGGTCGACGCTCGCGAGCGTCGCCCGCCCGGGCACGTTGGCGAACCCGAGGCATTCTGCGGCAAAGCCCACCTCGGCCCGGCGCGCATCCTCCAACGGACGGCGGTAGGCACCGACCCCGTAATAGTGCGTCACGCCTGCATCGGTCGAAAACGGCAGGTCGCCGCCCGAGGGCGAGTTCGGCACCACCACGACGTCCGGCCGGCGGCGGGCGACCCGCTCGGCAAGCGCCCCGGCCACGGGGCCGCCGTCCCAGACCTCCCGCGGGAACCCGAGCATGGCGGCCTGCTGCTGCACCTCGCTGCCGCCGCAGACGACGCAGAGGGAGGGCGAGCCCTGCGTCCGGTCGAGGAACTCGTCGACCTCGCGCAGGAGGAGGTCGCGGAAGTCGGGCACGTCGGTGGGGTAGTCGAAGTTGGCGAGCATCAGGTCCTGGAAGACCAGGATGCCGAGTTCGTCGCACAGGTCGTGGAAGGCGTCCGCCTCGTAGAGCGTGGTGCCGGGCACGCGCAGCATGTTCATGCCGGCCTCGCGCGCGAGCGCGAGGAGCGGGCGGCAGGCCTCGCGTCCGTCCGGCAGCCCGACGAGGTCGGGCGGCGTCCAGCACGCGCCGCGGCAGAAGACCGGAACGCCGTTGACCGCGAGGCTCAGGCCCGCCTCGAACGGCCGGGTCAGGGTGATCGTCCGGAAGCCCACCCGTCCGAGGTCGAGCCGGTGCCCGTCGATCTCGGCCTCGACCGGGTGGAGGTGCGGCTCGCCGTGGGTGTGCGGCCACCAGAGTGCGACCTCGGGAATCAGGAGCGCGCCGTCGAACCGTCCCGGCGCCGTCGCGTCGAGGACGGTGCGGGCCTCGCCGCAGCGCAGGGCGAGCGTCGGGGCGGCGCACCCCGCAAGGTCGAGACGAAGCCGCAAACGGCCCGTGGTGCCGTCGAGCTCCGCCCGCAGGTCGGCGGCGATCACCCGCGGGCCTGCGTCGAGCGCGTGCCGGGTCACCGGGCGATAGGGGCCGACGAGGTCGATCGCCGGGCACCAGCCGGGCATGAAGCCGAGGAGGCTGGTGCGGACGTGGCGCAGCGAACCGGGCGTCGCGAGGCGGGGGCGCCACCGGCCGCGCCGGTTCGGCCGCGCGAGTTCCGCGCCGAGCGCGCGGAAGCAGAGCGCGAACTCCACGGTTCCGGACGCTTCGACCTCGACCTCGTGGGCGAGGAACATCGAGCGAGCCGACAGCACGAGCGCGCCGTCGAACCACACCTCGGCGAGCGTCGCCAGCCCCGCGAAGCACAGGCGCTCACGGCCGCGGCCGTGGAAGCGGGTGCGGTACCAGACGTCGCGGTCGTGGATCGGCGACGGTTCGGATTCCGACCACCGCCCCGCCGCCCGGAGCGCCGCGGCCACGGTGCCTGGGACCGTCGCCGGGATCCAGCCGCCGCGGGCGGAGGCGTCGGCGGGCGAAGCGCAGGCGCCGGGTTCCGTCAGGACCAGTTCCCAGGGGCCCTCGACGCTGCGTGCCGGGATGCCGTCCACGGCGTGAATCCGGGCCACCGCGATCCCCCGTCAGCGCAGGGCGCGGTCGAGCGCGCTCATCAGCGCGTCGTAGGTCTGCGCCGGGCGCTCGAGGGCGGCGCGCAAGGGGCCGGCGTCGCCGCGCCCGAAGGCGCGGGCGAGCTGGAACTGGAACGCCCTCACCTCCCGGGCGAGGGCGCCGGCCGCGGTTGCGGCCGCGCCGAGATCGGCCAGCCCCGAGGCATCGAGCCACGCGAGGTGGCTGCCGAGGAGTTCGGCGTTGGCGCCGAGCTGGCGCGTCGTGTTGAAGGCGTAGGCGTGGAACACGGCCAGCGGTTGCCGGACCAGACAGGGGCCGGTGTGATCCAGCGCCGCCCGGAAGGCCAGCACGGGGTTGGCCCGCGGGGCGCGACTGCGATGGCCGCGCAGGAGGTCGAGGGCCGCCGCGGGCAGGGCGTCCCGGGCGAGGGGGGCGCCGGTCGCCTTCACGAACTCGGCGTAGGGCGGCAGCGTCCCGGGCGCGAAGAGGCCGTCGTAGTCGGCCCCGCTCAGGGTGAAGCGGCCGGCATTGTGCAGGTAGTCGAGGGTGCGCCGGTCGGGATCGAGACCGAGGATCGCGATCGTCGTCTTGGCGTGCGCGCGGCCGTAGGTGGTGCCCGCCGTGTCGGGCAGGTGGAGGGCGTCGACCTCGACCAGGACCGGCCGGCCCCGGGCGGTCTGCATCCGGGCCTGCGCTTCGAGCCCGTCGTAGATCGCGAGTTCCTGGATCTCCAGGCCGTAGAGCCGGTCGAGATCGACGGCAAACGGCTTGAAGAAGGTGAACTGGTCGCCCTCGAAGTCCTGGCGCAGGGTGAAGCCGAGCATCGCCTCGGGCACGAGACCGTAGGCGTGCAGGAGCTCGATCCAGAGATCGACGTAGCAGTTCGTCTCCGGCCACACCCGCTCCGGCGCGTGCAGCGGGTGCGAGCCGCGGAGGTCCGCGGCGGTCGGGGCGAGGGCGGAGGGCATCGGGGCCGGCGCGCGGGCTACGGCCAGAGCCGGGCGCGCAGGTCCGCGGGCCAGGCCGCGGGATCGAGACCGTGGTGGCGCAGGAGCGCCAGCGTGATCCGCTCCAGGCCGAAGCCGACGCAGGCCGTGTGCGCCGTGGCGCCATCGGCCTGCGCGATCTCCCAGGTGCTGCCGAAATGGTCCTGGTGGTAGTTGAAGCTCAGGCAGGCGGTGGGGGACGCCTCGCTGTTGACCGGCACGTTCAGCTCGAACTTCAGTCCCTGCATGCGCTGGTTGTTGGCGAGCATCCGCCCGGCGCGGCCGAAGAACGGGTCGTTGGCCGCGTCCACGGCGAGCGGAAGCCCGAGGTCGCGCATCATCGCGGTGCCGCGTTCGAGCCAGGATTCGCGGAAGGCGAGCACCTGCTCGGGGCTGCCCATGCGCACGTACTCGCGCATGCGGAACATCTGCATCCGGGTCGGCTCCACCGAGGGCTCGTGGCGGAAGCAGTAGGATTGCAGGTCGAACAGCAGTCCCTCGGCAGGGAGCGGCCCGCGCGCGGCGGCGACGGGGTAGAGCGGGTAGCAGGCGGCCGGCGTCAGGACGATGTCGGTGCAGGCCTGGTCCTGCGTCCAGTCCTGGCCCGCCTCGACGCAGGCCAGCAGGCGGGCGTGAGCCGCCTCGTCGCCGCAGAAGCTGTGCACCGTGCCGGCGAGGTTGGGGAAGCCCTTCAGGTAGCCGCTGCGCTCGAACGCCGGACGGCTCATGCCGGGCGGGAAGCGCATCCGCTCCGCGCCGTCGCCCGCGCCGAGGCGGGAGACGAGGGCGTCGACGGCCTCGACGACGGCCTCGAAGTCGCCGCCGCGCCCGTAGAGCCCGTCGATCCCGGTGCGCACCAGCAGCCCGCGATCGAACAGCCGGTCGAGGAGGCTGCGCGGCTCCGCCTCCGCCGGGACGGATGGCGGGGGCGCGTGCAGGCCCGTGTCCGCGGAGGCGGCGGTCGAAGTGGCGAATCTGTCCATCACGCGCTCAGGAATTGGCCGCCGCCCTTCTGCACGAGCAGGAGGCTGGCGGTGTTGGCCACGATACGGTCGTTGCTGATCATGAGCGGCGCCGACAGGACGTCGCGCAGGGGCCGGCCGAGGCTGAACGGCGTGCCGTTCTTGTAGCCGGAGATGCCGACGATCCCGAGGGCGGTCTGCACGATCTCGACGGCCGCCGTGGAGGCGACGGTCTTCACGTTGTTCAGCATCACGGCAAAGCCCACCGAGCCGAGGTCGTCGGGGGAGTCCTTCGCGTCCTCGAAGCGCCGCAGGCCGCCGTGGATCGTCCCCTTCAGGGTCTGAAGCGCGCTCACGGCTTCCGCGAGGCGCAGCGCCCCCGGCGGGACCGTGCCGGGGCGGCGGCGGGCCTCGGCCTGCACGAAGGTTCGCGCCCGATCGACGGCGGAACTCGCGATCCCGAACCAGAGGCTGCTCCACAGGAGGTGCGAGGCGGCCAGCATCGACTGGGCCGCGATCTCGGCGAACGGCTTCGGCAGCACCTGGGCCGTCGGCACATCCTGCGCCGCGAGCAGGAAGCCGTCGCTGCAGGTGCCGCGCATGCCGAGCGTGTCCCACCGGCTCGTGCGCTCCAGGGTGACCTGATCGGCGAGCAGCGCGACGAGGACTTGGTCCGAGCCGGCGGCGTCGGGGTGGCGGCGCGCGGTCGCGAGGATCACGTCGGCGTGGGCCCCGTAGGAGATTACCGTCGCGTCCTTGCGCAGGGTGAACCGGTCCCCGCGCGTCTCGACGGCGCAGAGGCTGTTGCGCAGATCGCCGCCGATGCCGCCCTCGGTGGTGGCCGAGGCAACGAGCAGTTGATCGCGCGCCACCCGCTCCATCAGCGCGCGGTGCCACGCGCTCTCGACCCCGTGCGTCACGAGGCTCGCGACCTTGATCTGGTGCATGGCGAAGATCATCGCCGTGGCGGAGCAGGCTTGGCCGAGGGCGAAGCAGGTGTCGGCGACCTGGCTCATGTCGGCGCCCTCGCCGCCGAACTGGCGCGGGACCTGGATGCCGAGCAGGCCTTCGCTCCTCAGGGCCGCGATCGCCTCGGCCGGGAACCGGCCTTCGCGATCGACCGCGTCGGCATGGAGCGCCGCGACCTGCGCGACGCGCCGCGTGCGCTCGGGCCGCGTGGTCATCGCGCGCCCGGCTGCGCCAGGGAGGACACGGTCGTGCGGATCGCCCGGATCGTCGCGAACGATTGACGGTTGAGCAGGTGGTCCGGAAACTCGATGTTGTAGCGCTCCTCGAGCGCCAGCATGAGCTGGACCGATCCGAAGGAGCACAGCCCCTTGTCGAACAGGTCGTCGTCGTCCGAGATCCGATCCGCCATGCGGGACATGGCTTCGATCGCGCCGAGGGCCTTGCGGATGTCGTCAGAGGAGATCATCAGTTTCAACGCCGGTTACAGAATGTACTGGATACAAGGCTAGACTGAACTTGTCAATTCTTAACAGACCGTACAGTTAACTTAATCATTGCTTAACAGCTATTCGCCAGTATGGCCCTGCCTGAAAGTCAGCCGCGCGGCGGCGCGCGTCGGCGCATGCCGGGCGCGCCTCAGCGGGGTCAGCGATCGATCGGTCGTCCGCAGCGCCCGGGAAGGCCGGCATCACGCCCCCGCGCGACGATTTCGGGCGGCATCCGTGGTGCAGATCGTGGACGACGCGTGAAGGGACGCTTCGCATGGGCGTGCAAGTCCCGGCGGTCCCGACGCGGGGACGCCGGCGAATCTCTTAAGATGAGGGCAGGTCTCTCGGTCAGCCGAGACGCTGCCTCCGAGCCGCAAGCATCAGACCGGTGATCGAATCGGCGCGTCATTCAACGGAGCGTTGCAGGGATCGACCCGACAAGCGGCGGCCGGGCCTGGATTTCGGTGCTGTCGGCCAGAGTCGCGAGCGAGCAAAACGATAAATCTGTTCGCAAGCTGGCTAAAGGCACGTCGATTCGTTGCCGTGATGCAACAGCGCCTGGGCGCAACGTCTTGACGGACGATTCCACGTTGCTCGCAGGAACCGGTTCGCACACAGTGTTCCTGCACTGGGGGCATCGCCAAAGCGGGCCCATGGAGCCCGCATCTCAGAAGCGGGCCGCACAACGAAGTGCAGCGCCCGGTCTCGGCCGGCGTGACTGCACATCCCTCGGGTCTCGAAGCTTTTGGAGATATCAATGAAGCTCTTGAAGAGCTCCCTGCTCGCCTCGGCCGCCGGCCTCGCCGCCGTCGCCGGAGCGCAGGCTGCCGATCTGCCGGTCAAGAAGGCCGCACCGATCGAGTACGTGCGCATCTGCTCCGCCTACGGAGCCGGATTCTTCTACATCCCGGGCACCGACACCTGCCTGCGCGTCTCGGGCCGCGCCCGCCTCGAGCTCGGCTACCAGCCGACCTACTCCCGCCAGAACGGCTCCGGCTACGGCGACACCACCGGCTACCAGGGCCGCATGCGCATCAACCTCGATGCCCGCACCCAGACCGCCTACGGCACGCTGCGCGCCTTCGTCCGCCTCGATGCCGGCAGCCGCTCGGGTTACGGCGGCATGAACTCGGGCACCCAGCAGCGCATCGCCCAGGCCTACCCGGCGCTCGGCGTCGACGGCTTCGGCCGCCTCCAGCAGTTCTCGAACGTCGACAAGGCCTTCGTGCAGTTCGCGGGCTTCACCGCCGGCCGCGCCTCG
The DNA here is from genome assembly GCF_964242245.1 of uncultured Methylobacterium sp. Classification (NCBI taxonomy): domain Bacteria; kingdom Pseudomonadati; phylum Pseudomonadota; class Alphaproteobacteria; order Hyphomicrobiales; family Methylobacteriaceae; genus Methylobacterium; species uncultured Methylobacterium sp. The sequence goes on from NZ_CAXTBY010000096.1 coordinate 9,111, forward strand.
TCGTTCTTCGACTTCTACGCCCACGACTTCGAGTTCATCGCCGCCACCGCCGGCTCCGACGTCTCCTCGACGAACCTCGCCGCCTACACCGCGACGATCGGCAACGGCTTCTCGGCCACGATCTCGATGGAAGACCCGAGCTTCCGCCGCACGCCGGTCTTCTCGCCGACCGCCAACCCGTCGGCCGCCGTGGTCAACTCCAACCTCGCGAATTTCGGCCTCAGCAACTCGCCCGTGCCGGTGTTCATCGGCTACAACGCCGCCGGGGTTCCGACCCGATACAGCTTCGTCGACGCGATCGAGCGCAACCGCCTGCCCGACTTCGTCGGCGTCCTGCGCTACGACGCGCCCTGGGGCTCCGCCCAGCTCTCCGCCGCCGTGCACGAGTCGAACGTCGGCAACGTCGCCAACGGCGCCGGCACCGGCGCCGGCACCAACGTCGGCATCGCCCACACCTCCTCGGAGTACGGCTACGCGGTCCAGGGCGGCGTGAAGGTCAACCTGCCGTTCATCGCGCCGGGCGACACCCTCTACCTCCAGGGCGCCTACGCGGTCGGCGCGCAGTCCTACACCGGCTACTCGAACTACTCGGGTTCCTACGCCCAGTCCGCGATCACCATCCAGGGCCAGGGCTTCAGCCAGTACTTCAGCGACGCGGTGATCAACCCGTTCACCGGTCAGATGTCGCTCTCGGAAACCTTCGCGGTCGTCGGCTCCTACCTGCACTACTGGTCGCCGGAGTTCCGCTCGGCCTTCTTCGGCAGCTACGGCGAGCAGTCCTTCGGGGCGGGCGTCCGCGCCGGCCAGGGCAACGCCTTCACCGTCACCGGGTTGGGCGGATCGAACGCCGTCGGCACGCCCGGCACCCGGTTCTTCGCCCTCAGCCAAGCGATCCGCGACACCTACCAGATCGTCGCCGGCGCGAGCCTGATCTGGTCGCCCGTCAAGGACCTCGATATCGGTCTGGAGGGGATGTACACCCAGATCGGCGTCAGCAACGGCCGGGTGATCAACGTCGACAAGGATCCGACCGCCTACTCGGCCGCCCGGATCGCCTCCATCAACGCCGGCGGCTTCGTCCGCACCCAGGCCAGCGACGAGGTGTTCCAGGTCCGCGCCCGCGTCCAGCGCGACTTCTAGTCCAGGCGCTCCGACGGCCCGCACGGATCGG
>NZ_CAXTBY010000096.1:10381-15408 GCF_964242245.1 uncultured Methylobacterium sp.
GCCCGCGTCCAGCGCGACTTCTAGTCCAGGCGCTCCGACGGCCCGCACGGATCGGCGACGATCCGTGCGGAGCAGGTTTCGGTGCTCCGACACCTTCCCGAAGCCCGGCTGCGAAGCCGGGCTTTTTTCATGACCGGGCGTGGATGCGAGACAACCCGCGCCGGCTCCCGGCGCGGGCTTCGGCGTCCCATTGACGTTCGCGCCGTCTTCGGGATGAGGTGAACGCCGCAGCCGGCGATGTCCGGACACGTCCGGTTCCCCCGTGCGAAACCGCGGTCGGGGCAGCGACGGTCCGGACGATTGCGCGGTGCGATCGAGCGCAGACCGGCCCGGAAGAGGCCGGACCTTCGGGAGGATTCGCGTGACGCGCCCACTCTCGCCGCCGATGGCGGACCTCGCTGCCGCATCGGCACCGTCCTCGCGCCGCTTCTGGCCGCTCGGCTGGTGGCGGCTGGTCGATCTCAAGATCGGGATCATCCCGCTTCCGATCTACGCGATCGTCGCGGTCCTGCTGACGATCCTGACCTTCGAGGGCGAGATCCGCTCCGACGGGCCGACCATGATCGCGGTGCTGGTGCTCGGCGGCTTCACCTGCGCCGAGGTCGGCAAGCGGCTGCCGGTACTGCGCAACATCGGCGCGGGGGCGATCTTCGCGACCTTCGTCCCCTCGGCGCTGGTCTACTACAAGCTGATCCCGCCGCAGATCGAGACGGCGATCGTCGACTTCACCAAGTTCACCAACTTCCTCTACATCTACATCGCGGCGATCATCGTCGGCTCCATCCTCGGGATGGACCGCGAGGTGCTGATCAAGGGCTTCCTCAAGATCTTCGTGCCGCTCGCCGTCGGCTCGGTCGTCGCGGGCGCGGTCGGCACCCTGGTCGGCACGATGCTGGGCCTGGGCGCGCAGCACACGTTCTTCTACCTCGTGGTGCCGATCATGGCGGGCGGCGTCGGCGAGGGCGCGATCCCGCTGTCGATCGGCTACGCCGCGATCCTCGGCCAGCCGCAGGGGGACGTCTTCGCCCAGGTCCTGCCCCCGGTGATGCTCGGCAGCCTCACGGCCATCGTCTTCGCCGGCACGCTCAACTTCGTCGGCAAGCGGTTTCCCCACCTGACCGGAGAGGGGCGCCTGCAGCCGGATCACGACGGCATACCGTCCGGCGATGCGCGGGCGGCGGAGGAGGCGCATTCCGGGCAGGTGGACGTCTCCACCATCGCGGCGGCCGGGCTGACCGCGATCACCCTGTACCTGCTGGGCGTGATGGCGCATCACCTCACCGGCCTGCCGGCGCCGGTGGCGATGCTGTTCCTGGCGGTGCTCGCCAAGCTGTCGAGCGCGGTGTCGCCCCACCTCCAGGCCGGCGGCTTCGTGGTCTACAAGTTCGTGCAGACGGGCATGACCTACCCGCTGCTCTTCGCCATCGGCGTCGCGCTGACCCCGTGGGACAAGCTCATGGCGGCCTTCACGGTCACGAACCTCATCACCATCGTGGCGACCGTGACCACGCTGATGGGAACCGGCTTCCTCGTCGGGCGCCGGCTCGGGATGTACCCGATCGAGACCGCGATCGTGAACGCCTGCCACAGCGGGCAGGGCGGGACCGGCGACGTGGCGATCCTCACCGCGGCCAACCGCATGGCGCTGATGCCGTTCGCTCAGATCGCCACCCGGATAGGCGGCGCAATCACCGTGACCTGCACCCTCGTCGTGCTGAGATGGGTGACCGGCGCGCCGGTGTAGCCGTTCCCTCACGCCGGCCGCGCGGCGCTCGGCCTTCGGCACAATTCCATCCCCGTCACTGCGGTCTCAGAAGCCCCGGAAGCGCGGCCGGCGCCGGATCGCGGGCGGGGAAGGCGCGGCGCATGGCGTCGACGAAGGCGGCGGCCGGCCCGTCCCAGTCGTGGCGGGCGACGTGGGCGCGGGCAAGGCCCGCGTCGAAGGGCAGGCGGCCCTCCACCGCCGCCCGCATCAGGTCGGCGAGGCGCTCGGTGCGGTCGGGGGCGGCAGGGTCGAAGTAGCTCGCCGCCTCGCCGCCGGCCTCGGGGATGGCGGTGACGTTCGAGGCGATCACCGGCGTGCCGAGCGCGAGGCTCTCCAGCACCGGGATGCCCCAGCCCTCGCCCGCGCTCGGGAAGACCAGGGCGGCGGCGTGCGCGTAGAGGTCGCCGAGCCCGCGGTCGTCGATGGCGGCGACGTGGACCACGTCGGCCATGGCGGTCAGCCGCGCCAGCGTCTCCGGCCGCTCGCCGTCCGCCCTGCCGACCACGATCAGCCGACTGCCGCCCGCGGGCAGGCGCGCGAAGGCGTCGAGCGCCAGCGCGAGGTTCTTGCGCGGCTCCAGGCGCCCGACCATCAGCAGGTACGGGCGGCTATCGGGAATGAGGCCGGCGCCCATCCCTCCCGTGGGAGGCGGAGCGGTGCCGCAGCGGACCTCCGCGATCCGGGCCGGATCGATCCGGTAGGTTTTCGCGATGGCGTCGCGGCTGTAGCCCGAGATCGTCACGACGAGGCGGGCGCGCCGGGCGCTGAGCCGGGTCAGCAGGCGGTTGCGCCAGCGCATCCGCCACGTGAAGAACGCGGGATGGGTCTCGAACAGGATGTCGTGGACCACCACCGCCTGCCGGGCGCCGGGGACCAGCGGCGGCGCGATGTAGGTGGTCACCAGGGCATCGATCCGATCGCGGTGGACGAGCCAGGGCCAGACGGCGAGGAGCCTCACGCTGCGCGGCACCCGCGGCAGCCGGCGATGCTCGACGTTGGCGCCCGCGATCGCGGCGGCGGCGCGCACCGGGTCGTCGGAGTAGATCACGTAGGTCGCGTCCGGGTGGCGCGAGACCGCGCGGGCGACGATGTTAACGAGCCACGTGCGGCTGCCCTGCATCTTGCCCGCGAGCACGTGCGCGTCGATGCCGATGCGGAGGGTCATGTCACGGGCTCCTGTAGGCGCCGAAGGTCGGGGCCTCGTTGGGGGCGTAGGCGCGGCCGGTCAGGTCCTGCGTGGCGCCGAGCGGGATGCCGAGGCGCGCGGGCGCGCGGGTGAGCGCGAAGCCGTTGGCGAACGGCTGGCCCGGGTCGACGAAGGCCGGCGCCTCGGTGAGGTCCGGCGCGCGCGCGCCCAAGGGAAGGGACGCGCCGTCGTCGGTGCGGGTGGCGCCGTAGGCGTAGAGGACGCCGCCGGCCCCATGCGTCAGGAGGTTCGGGCCGATGGCGTTGCCCCGCCCAGTGCTCGTCGCCTGGACGGCGATCGCGGCAACGCCGGGCCGCGTCGCCACGGCGATGTTGTTCAGCACGCGGTTGTTGACGGTGCGCCCGACCTGCCGGGTAAAATCGCTCGCGAGCACCACCTCGCCCCTGTAGGCGTGCCGGCCGCCGGAATCGGCCATGTTGCCGAAGACGGTGTTGTTGGCGACGAGGTTGTCGCCGGCGTCGAACAGGTTGATGCCGGCGCCGTCGTTGCCGGCGGCGACGTTGAAGGCGACGGTGTTGCGGTCGCACCACTGGTCGATCTGGATGCCGTTGCCGTCCTGGCCCGTGGTCTCGCGCTGGCCGGTGACGATGTTGTAGCGGATGACGTTGCGGTCGCCCGCGTCCTGGGAGGCGGTCTTGGCGTAGACGTGGATGCCCGACGTGCCCGACATCAGCGCGCCGTTGTCGCGCACGCGGTTGCCCTCGACGACGTAGCCAGAGCCGTTGATCTCCATTCCGTGGATGCCGCTGCCGGACACGGTGTTGGCCAGGATGAAGGTCGGGTCGTCGGGAGGCGCGTTGATCACGTCGACGGCGATGCCGTGGGTCCTGTTGCCGGTGAGCGTGTTGCCGACGATGCGGTGGCCCGCGCCCGCCCCGTCGCCGATCCAGATGCCGAGGCCGGACGCCTCGACCGTCGAGGCCTCCACCGTCACGTGGGTGCTGCCCCGGCGCAGGATGAAGCCGGAATTGGCAGCCCCCCGCACCGTCAGCCCGTCGACGGTGACGTAGGCCGCGTTCTCGAACACCACGGAGTTCGACAGCACCGGCTGGGTGCCGGGCATGGCGGCCACCGTCACCGGCGCCGCAGCGGTGCCGCGGGCGGCGATGACGACGGCGCCGGCGTAGGTCCCGCCCTTGACCAGCACCGCGCTGCCCGGGGCAAGGCCGGCGAAGGGCACTGCGGCCAGACTCGTCACGGTCTCGTAGCCGGCCAAGGCGGAGCCTGCCGGATCGACCAGGATGCGGCGCAGGCTCGGCGGCGCGGCGGGCTGGCAGGCCGTGCTCGCCACGAGCAGCGGCAGGGCCGCGAGCAGACCCCGGAGGCACGGACGCGCGGTCGGGCTCGCAGACCGCGGCGTGCGGAGCCCGTTGTCCGGCAGCGGTGCCCGAGGGATCGCGCGAAGCGCCGCGCGGCACCCTCTCCCAGGGGGAGAGGGCTGGGGTGAGGGGCGTGCGCCGTCCGGAGCGGTCACACCCCTCACCTTGTCCCTCTCCCCATCCAAGTCGGGCTCGCCCGATTTGGACACCGGGATCGCACATCCCGGGCAAGCCCGAGATGTGCGGGAGAAGGGACCCGCGCCCGGTGCGGGCGTCGTTGCGCGGAGATCCTCCCGCTGCGGCGGCGCCGCGACGAACCCTCGGAGCGTCGCCATCACGCGGCCTGCGCGAAGGCGCGGGCGATGGCGAGCCGCTTGCGGCGCTGGAACAGGCGCCGCCACACGGTCCGCCCCGCGGCCGGGCTGAGGCGGGTGAGGGAGCGGGCCGCCGCCCGCCAGCCGGGAAGGATAGCCTCCGGCATCACGAGGTCGGCGAGCGCGTGGCGTCGCGCTCGGCCGAAGGGTTTTGGGCCGACGAGCCCGAGGCGGGCGAGGTCGGCGGCGAGGTCGGGGCGCTTGCGGTACCACAGCACCAGGGCCGCGCCCTCGCGCTCGGCGATCGCCAGGTAGGCGGCCTCGTCGAGGAGGTGGTGATGGTAGGCGAGCGCCTGCCGCTCGTAGAACAGCCGCATCCCGCGCCGCGCCAGCCGCTCGCCGAGCTCGATGTCCTCGTGCCA
>NZ_CAXTBY010000097.1:0-15323 GCF_964242245.1 uncultured Methylobacterium sp.
TGCGCGAGCTGTTCAAGGACGAGGTCCGGGTGCTCGGGCGCGAACTCGGCCTGCCGGACGCCTTCGTCGGCCGCCATCCGTTCCCCGGCCCGGGCCTCGCCATCCGCTGCCCCGGCACGATCACGCCTGAGAAGCTCGACGCGCTGCGCAAGGCCGACGCGATCTACCTCGACGAGATCCGGCAGGCCGGCCTCTACGACGCGATCTGGCAGGCCTTCGCGGTGATCCTACCGGTCAAGACGGTCGGCGTGATGGGCGACGGGCGCACCTACGACCACGTCTGCGCGCTGCGTGCCGTCACCTCCGTCGACGGCATGACGGCGGATTTCTACCCCTTCGACATGGCCTTCCTCGGCCGCGTGGCGACGCGGATCATCAACGAGGTCAAGGGTATCAACCGGGTGACCTACGACATCACCTCGAAGCCGCCCGGCACCATCGAGTGGGAGTGAGGCATGGTGGAAACGGCTGGAATGCCTGAGCGCGTGGACGTCGCCGTCGTCGGACTCGGGGCGATGGGCAGCGCCGTTCTCTACCAGCTCGCCAAGCGCGGCGCCTCGGTGGTCGGGCTGGATCGGTTCAGCCCGCCGCACGCGCTTGGGTCGAGCCACGGCGAGACCCGCATCACCCGGCAGGCGGTGGGGGAGGGGCGCGACTACGTTCCCTTCGTCCTCGACGCGCACCGGATCTGGCGGGAACTCGAGGCCGAGACCGGCGACACTCTCCTCAACGCCTGCGGCGTGCTGGTCATGTCCCCGGGAACCGGCGACACGTCGCACCACGGCAAGCCCGACTTCGTCCGGCGCACGATCGAGGCGGCGGAGACCTTCGCCATCCCGCACGAGATCCTCGACGGCGCCGCGGTCGCCCGCCGCTTCCCGCAGTTCCTCGGGCTCTCCGGCGACGAGCGGGCCTGCTACGAGCCCGGCGGCGGCTACGTCATGCCCGAGCGCTGCATCGCCGCGCAGTTGAGCCGCGCCGCCGCGCTCGGCGCCGAGATCCGGCTCGACGCCGCGGTGACCGGTATCGCGCCGGAGGGCGCGGGCGTTCGGATTGCGACCGCCGACGGGACGATCCGCGCCGACCGCGCGGTGGTCGCCGCCGGCGCCTGGACCGCGCCGCTCCTTGGCGCCCCGTTCGACCGCCTGCTCACGGTCAACCGTCAGGTGCTGCACTGGTACGCCCTCGACGACGCGCGCGCCTACGGCCCGGACGCGCCGGTCTACATCTGGATGCACGGCGCGGGCGACGAGGACTACTTCTACGGCTTCCCGCCCATGCCGGGGGAGGCGCGCGTCAAGGTCGCCACCGAGCAGTACGCGACCGCGACGCGGGCCGATGCCCTCGATCGCGTCGTGAGCCCGGCCGAGTCGGGGGAGATGTACCGCCGCCACGTCGCGGGGCGCCTCGCCGGCGCCACCGCGCAGGTCGCGCAGGCCGCGGCCTGCCTCTACACCGTGACGCCCGACCGCGGCTTCATCATCGACCGGCAGCCCGACAGCGACCGCATCCACGTCGTCTCGGCCTGCTCGGGCCACGGCTTCAAGCACTCCGCCGGCATCGGCAAGGCGGTGGCGGAACACCTCACCGACGGACGGAGCGCCGTCGACCTGACGCCGTTCGGCCTCGCGCGTTTCCGATGAGGCGGAGGCGTGGCGTGCGGCTTGCGTTGGGACGGCGCAGCAGGAGTCCCAGCGACTCCGACCACAAGGTGTGATCGCATGTCGAAGACGGTTCGCGCGTGGGTTCTCGCGGCGGCTCTGGCAGCGCCGGGGATCGCGGTCGCGGCCGACGGCGTCGACGCGATCAAGCAGCGCGGGACCCTCGTCGTCGGCGTGAAGGCCGACTACCGGCCCTTCGGGTTCCGCGATCCCGCCGGCGCGATCATCGGCATCGAGCCGGATCTGGCGGCTGACGTGGCCAAGCGCCTCGGCGTCAAGCTCGAACTCGTGCCCGTGGCGTCGTCGAACCGGCTGGAATTCCTCCAGCAGGGCAAGGTCGACATGCTGATCGCCACCCTGTCGGACAAGCCGGAGCGCCGCCGCGTCGTCCAGGCGATCGATCCGCCGTACTACTCCGACTACGTCAACGTGATGGTGGCCAGGAAGGCCGGGATCAAGGAATGGAGCGACCTGAAGGGCAAACCGGTCTGCGGCACGTCGGGGGCGTGGTACAACAAGGACATCGCCCGCGCCTACGGCCCCGAGATCGTCGCCTTCGACGGCTCCGAGAAGCCGCTCTTCGCGATGAAGCAGGGCAACTGCATCGGCTACGTCTACGACCAGACCTTCCTTCAGGGTAAGATGCTGGACGAGGACTGGAAGGCGGACTACGCCCTGCCGCTGAAGGGCGTGCTCGAAGCCCCGTGGATCATGGCGGTCGCACCCGGCAACGCCACGCTACAGACGCTCCTGGAGGCGACGACCAAGGACTGGATGAAGTCCGGCCTGATCGTCGAGGAGGAGAAGAAGTGGGGCATCGCGCCGACCGAGTATTCCAAGGCGATGCACGAGAAGGCCAAAGCCGGCACGAACTGAGACGACGTCTGTAGCTGGCCGGCAGGATTCGTAGTGATGCACGTCGTGCCGGAGTGGTTCCAGCGGCTCTACGACACCACCGGACTCAATTTCTCGGTGTTCTACGATTCCTACGACTGGAACCGCTACGTCTCCGGCCTGCGCATGACGCTGCTGCTCGGCGTGACCACGATCCTGGCGAGCCTCGTCCTCGGCGCGATCGGGGCGTGGTTGCAGGGCAGCCCGTCGCGGCTCCTGCGCGGCCTGATCGACGGCTTCGTGGTCGTGTTCCGCAACACCCCGCCCTTGGTGCAGATCTTCTTCTTCTACTTCGGCCTCGGCACGATGCTGCCGGCATCCGAGACCGCCGCGGGCCTGCGCGAGCCGCTGCTCGGCAACGTGCAGTGGGCGATCGTCTCGCTGTCGCTGTTTGCCGCCGCCTTCAACGTCGAGATCTTCCGCTCCGGCATCGAGGCCGTCCCGAAGACCACCGTCGAGGCCGCGCAGGCGCTGGGCTACACCCGGGCCAAGGCCTACCGCTACGTGATCCTGCCCCTGGCGCTGCGCGTCTGCCTGCCGGCGCTCAACAACAACCTCGTCAACCTGCTGAAGACCACGACGCTGGCCTACGCGATCGCGGTGCCGGAGACCCTCTACGCGGTCAAGCAGATCTGGTCGGAATCGCAGAACGTGGTCGAGATGATGGTCGTGCTGCTTGGCACCTACGGTATCCTGGTCGGCGTGCTCGTCTGGATCATGCACCGCTGGGAGCGGGCGCTGCGCATCCCGGGCTACGGCCGATGAGGCGCGCGGCGCCTCCGGGCGTGCTGCCGGTGCTCCTGCCCTTCGTCCCAGCCCACGCGAGACCTGCGCTGCGCCTGCGGCCGGTCCACGGCGTGCTGCTGGCTCTCACCGGGATGCTGCTCGCCTCCGCGGCCCTGGCGCAGGGGGGCGGCGTCCGGCCGTCCGCGCTCGCGGTGATCGTCAGGTGGGCGCCGCTGCTGCTCTCGGGCTTCGCGTTCAACATCGCGATCTCGCTGCTGGCGATGCTGATCGGCACGGCGGCGGGCACCGGCCTCGGCCTCGCGATGCTGTCGCAGCGGCGGCTCACCGCCCGGCTGGCCTGGGGCGTGACGCAGTTCTTCCGCAACGCGCCGTGGCTGGTGCTGCTGTTCTTCGTGATGTTCCTGGTGCCCTTCCAGGTCACGCTGTTCGGGTTCCGCATCCCGCTGCCCGACTGGATCAAGGCGACGTTGGGATTCTCCCTGCCGGTGATGGCCAACGTCGCCGAGATCGTGCGCGGCGCGGTCCGCTCGGTCCCGGATACCCAGTGGGAGGCCGCCGAGGCGCTGGCCTTCACCCGCCGCCAGATCCTGTGGCGGATCATCCTGCCGCAATGCCTCACGCGCATGCTGCCGCCGTGGATGAACGTCTACGCGCTGGTCGCGATGGCGACCGTCCAGGCCTCGATCGTCGGCGTCTCCGAGATGCTGACGCTGACGGCGCAGGTGCATGCGGCCGAGGGCGGGCGGCCGGAGCTGTTCGCGCCGCTCTACGGCTTCGCCCTGCTGTGCTTTTTCCTCTACTGCTATCCGATCACCCGCTGGACCGCGCGCCTCGAACGCCGCTTCCAGGTCCGTTGAGACACGCCGCCCCGATGCACGATGCCCTGACGGACGACGCGCCGATCGTACAACTCATCGACGTGCGCAAATCCTTCGGGACCTTGGAGGTCCTGAGGGGCATCAGCTTCGACGTGCGCAGGGGCGAGGTGGTCTGCATCATCGGCCCGTCCGGCTCCGGCAAGTCGACGCTGATCCGCTGCATCAACGCGCTGGTGCCGGTGACCTCCGGCACGATTCGCGTCGCGGGCATCGAGGTCGCCGATCCCAAGCTCGACGTGCTGGCCCTGCGCCGCCGGGTCGGGATGGTGTTCCAGCAATACAACCTGTTCCCGCACAAGACCGCGCTGCAGAACGTGATGATGGCGCCGATCCACGTGCTCGGCCAGGAGCGGCGCGCGGTCGAGGCGCGGGCCCGCGCGCTGATGAACAAGGTCCGGCTCGCGGGCAAGGAGGACGCCTATCCGGGCGAACTCTCGGGCGGTCAGCAGCAGCGCGTCGCCATCGCCCGCTCGCTCGCGATGCGCCCCGACGTGATGCTGTTCGACGAGGTCACCGCGGCCCTCGACCCGGAGACCGTCAAGGAGGTGCTCGCGACCATCCGCGAACTGGCCGAGGACGGCATGACGTGCCTGCTCGTCACCCACGAGATGAACTTCGCCCGCGAGATCGCCGACCACGTCTACTTCACCGATCGCGGCGTCATCGTCGAGCACGGACCGCCCGACCGCCTGTTCGCGGCGGCGCAGGACGAGCGCACGCGGCGGTTCCTGTCGCAGGTGTTGTGATTGAGCCGGCGGCCCTCGATGCCGACGCCTCAAGGGCGGGCCAACGTCGGGCCGTCGGCATCATCTGCACGCGCCCAACGCCTCGGATGACGCTGATCGGCACCGATGTCGGGATCTGCTCCGCGTCACGATCCGCCGGATTTCAGCCGCGCCGTGAGATCCACGTCGACGCCGACCTCCAGCGCGACCCACTGGCCCGACGCCCACGGGCCCTGGCCGACGCCGAAATTCGTGCGGACGAGGTCGAGGTGGCCGACCGCGTGCGCCGTCCCGCCCTCGGTGGTCAGGCGGAAGGGCAGGGTCGCGTCGCGGCGGACGCCGCGGATGGTCAGGCTGCCGACGGCCTCGTAGGCGTCGCCCCCCTTGGCCACGAACCGCGCCGCCTCGAAGCGCGCCTGCTTGTCCGCCTTCGCGTCGAACCACTCGGCCTGCGGCAGCGCCTCGTCGCGCTGGACGTCGCCGGTCTCGGCGCTGGTCAGGTCGATCAGGATTCGGGCGTGCCCGGATTCCGGCGCGGCGGGGTCGAAGGCGATCTCGGCCTCGAACCGCCGGAAGCGTCCCTGGAACGGCACGCCGACCTGGACGCCGGAGAAGCCGATCCGGCTCCTGCCCGCATCCACGATCCAGTCCGCGGCGCGCGCGGCGGAGGCTGCGACGAGGAGCGCGCCGGCGAGGCAGAGGCGGGACAGGATCATCGGGAGGGCTCCCTGCGCGCGGACGCGCTCGGACGTGAGAACACGGGCAGCATGCGCCACAGGGTGTCGTCGCGCAGGATCAGGTGGTGTCGCAGCGCCGCCCCGGCATGCAACAGGAACAGCGCGATCAGGAGCCAGGCGCCGGACGCGTGGACCAGCTTCAGCCCGGCCTCGACCGCGGCCTTGTCGGGGAGGCTTCCCAGCACCGGCAGGTGCGGCCAGGACACGACGCCGTAGAGCACGGTCGGGATGTTGAAGGGCGAGGCCGAGACCAGTGCCCAGCCGACCAGCGGCATGCCGAGGATCAGCCCGTAGAGCAGCCCGTGGACGGCGTGGGCCCCGCGCCGCTCGATCCGCGGCAGCGCCGCGGGGAGCGGCGGCGGCCGGTGCGAGAACCGCCATCCCAGCCGCAGCAGCGAGAGCAGCAGCACGGTGATGCCGACCGATTTATGCCCCTGGTACAACTGGAACCGGCGCATCGGCGCCAGATCCGCGTGCGTCATGGCGAGCCCGATCGCCAGCAGCGCCAGGACCGCGACGGCGATCAGCCAGTGCAGCCCGATCGCGACGAGGGTGTAGCGGCGCGGCGGCGCGGCACCGACGATCCCGGTCATGCTGGTCTCCCACGAGGCGCGAGGGCTAAGCAGGTTCGCGTTGGCAGGCCAACGCTTCGCCCGCTTAGGTCCTTGGTATGGCGCAGGTTTTCGGCGCAAAACCGCGGAACACTTTTGCGAAACCTGCTTAGTCCTTGCGCTCGAAGGCGCCGGCGATGGTGAGGTGGAGGTCGTCGCCGATCAGCGGCACGTAGGTCTTCACCCCGAACTCGGAGCGCTTGATCGCGCCCTTCACCTCGAAGCCGACCGTGTACTTCTTGCTCAGCGGGTTCACGCCGGCCCCGACCAGGGTCACCTCCAGGGTCACGGGCTTGGTCACGCCGTGCAGCGTCAGGTCGCCGGCGACCTTGGCCTTGTCCTTGCCGTCGGGCGTCACCTTGGTCGAGACGAAGGTCATCTCCGGGAACTTGCCGGCATCGAGCCACTGGGCGCTCTTCAGCTCGTCCGTGAGCTTGGCGCTGGTGGTGCTGACCGAGGCGACCGGGATGCTCACCTTGAGGCTGCTCGCGCCGGGATTCTCCGGCTTCAGATCGAGGGAGCCCGAGACCCCGGAGAAGCCGCCGGAATAGTTCGAGAAGCCCATGTGCGAGACGGTGAAGCCGACCTGGGTGTGGCCGGGGTCGACGGCGTAGGCGCCGGGCTGGACCTGCGCCGGGTCGCGGGTCGGCGGCGTCTGCGCCAGCGCCGGGCCCGAGAGGGCGAGACCCAGCGCGAGGCCGAGGAACGGGATCGTCAGGACAGTTCGCGTCACGGGGGTCTCCGTCAGGCAAGGGCGGCGGCGGCGCTGCGCCCGGATCGGGTCTCGCGCCGTCACGCCGTCGGCCGTCCCGTAGGCCGCTTTCCTCGGGTGCGAAAGCGGGTTAATCGGCGACACATGGTTGCGGCACCGGAAACCTTCGGCGGAAACCTCGACGACGTGCGCGCTTTCTGCGCGGTGGTCGACCTCGGCAGCGTCACCCGGGCCGCCGCCTTCGTCCGCGAGACCAAGGGCAGCGTGAGCCGGCGCGTCTCGCGCCTGGAGGCGGTGCTCGGCGTGACCCTGCTCGCGCGCAACCCGCGCGCGGTGTCGCCCACCGTCGAGGGGCTGGCGTTCCACGCCCGCGCGCAGGAGAGCCTCGCCCTGCTGGACGAGGCGCTGGAGACCGCCCGCGGCGCCCGCACCGAGCCGCGCGGGCACCTGCGCGTGACGGCCTCGATCGATTTCGGCGTCGAGATCCTGCCCGACCTCGTCGCGAGCTTCCGAAGCCTCTACCCGCAGATCACGATCGAGCTGCTGATCACCGACAGCCGCCTCGACCTCGCGGCCAACCGCGTCGACCTCGCCCTGCGGCTGGGCGGCGCGCATCCCGACAGCGGCTACACGGCTCCGATCCTGGCAGACCTGACGATCGGCCTCTACGCGTCGCCCGCCTACCTCGCGCGGCGCCCCGTGCCCACGACCCTCGACGATCTCGCCGGGCACGACGTGGTGATCGCGCGCGAGCGGCTGGGGGCCTCGCAGATCCGCGTCTCGGATCGTCTGGGGCGCGAGGCGCGGATCACCGTGAGGCCGGCGGTGCGGGCGACCGACTACGCCACGGTGCTGCGGCTGACGCTGGCCGGGGCCGGCATCGGCCACGTTCCGAGCCTCGTCGCCGCGAAGGCGCTGGCGGCGGGCAGCCTGATCCCGATCCTGCCGGACTGGGCGAGCCGCGGCGGCACCCTGCGGGCGGTGAGCTTGGCCGGCCGCGAACTGCCGGCGCGGGTGCGCCTGTTCCGCGAGCACGTCCGCACCGAACTGACGCGCTCGCGATCCGGATGGGACGGCGACCGCGCCGACGCGCACGCGGCGCGCGGCGCCTGACGCTCCGCCGCATCGCGCGGACGTCCGAGGACACGGCCGGCGCCGGACCGTTCTCCGAGACGCCCGTGTCCCCGCCGCGAGGTGCTTCGCGGAGGATTTCGGCGCTGCCCGTCAGGCGAGCGTCGAGAGGTCCTGGAACCAGTGCTGGGCCTGGGTGTAGCGCTTCACCCGCGGGGACAGCGCGTGCGGGTTGGTGTCGTGCACCACCCAGACCTGGACCGCGTCGTCGACCACGATCTCGTGGATGCGGGCGAGCAGCCGGTCCTGCTCGGCGAGGTCGAGGCTGGCCTTCACTTGGTCGCAGAGGGCGTCGACCTCGGGGTTCCGGTAGTGGCTCCAGTTCACGCCGTTGGGGGCGATCTGCTTCGAATCGTAGAAGCGCAGGATCGCGTAGAACGGGTCCGAAGTGACGTAGGCGATGTTGCCGGCGGTGACGCCCTTCAGGCTCGGATCGGCCGCGCCCTGGCGCCAGCCGGTGTAGGCCACCTCCAGCTCCACCGTGCGGAACTCGACCTGGATGCCGACCTCGGCCCAGCTCTGCTGGATGAACTCGTTGATCGGCAGCGAGAGCATCTGGCCGGTGCCCCCGGTCGGGATGACGATGGTCGCCTTGACCGGGTTCTTCACCGAGTAGCCCGCCTCCTCCACGAGCTTCCTGGCGGCCTCCACGTCGGTCTTGATCTGGAACTTGGGCTTGCCGAACCACGGGTTCGACGTCTGCACCTGCCCCAAGGCCGGCGCAGCGAGCCCGCCCATGAGCTGCACCACGCCGTCGCGGTCGATGGCGAGGTTGGCGGCCTTGCGCAGGCGCAGGTCCCGCCACGGGCTGCCCTCCAGCATCGACAGGTGATAGTTCCAGACGTGCGGCGTGTCGTTGCCGACGATGCGCATGCCGGCGGCCTTCAGGCGCGGCACGGCGTCGGGCGCCGGCAGCTCGATCAGGTCGACGCTGCCGGACAGGAGCGCGTTCACCCGGGCGAGATCCTCGGGCACGCAGGACAGCGTCAGCTTGGCGAGCTTCGGCATCCGCTTCGGGTTCCAGTGCGCCTCGTTCGCCACGAGTTCGAGCCGCACCCGGGGCTGCAACTGGCCCATCTTGTAGGGGCCGGTGCCGGAGGGCTGAAACGCGAATTTCGACCAGTCGCGGCCGAGCGCCTCGAACTGCGCCGGCGACGAGATCAGGAACCACAGCATCTGGTAGGGGAACAGGCTGTCGGCCGCCTTGGTCGTCACCTGAACGGTCATCGCGTCGCGCTTCCTGTAGGACGCGACGCCGGGCAGGCGCGGGCGCACCTGCGCGGCTTGGCGCTGGTCGAAGTGCGGCGCCTCCTTGTTCAGAACCTTGTCGAAGTTCCAGATCACGGCGTCGGCATCGAAGGCCGACCCGTCGTGGAACGTCACGCCGTCGCGCAGGCGGAAGGTCCAGAGCTTGCGGTCGGCCGGGTCGCTCTCCCACCCGGTCGCCAGCCCCGGGATCAGCTTGCCGGGCCGGTCGGCGACGTCGAGTTCCCACGCCACGAGCGGATCGTAGAGGGTCAGGCCCGTGAACTGGTAGCCGCCCGCGCCCTTGTCGGGCTGACCGGTCGTGAGCGGCAGGTCGGTCATCGAGATGCCGTAGGTCAGGCTGCCCGACGGCGCCCCACCGGCAACCGGCGCCGCGCTCGTCTGGGCGAAGGCCGGAGAACCGGAGATCGGCCCGAGCGCACCGAGGGCGGCGCCTCCCAGCATGAGGTTGCGGCGGGTGAGCGGATTCTGATCCATCGGGCACTTGCTGTGAGAGGGCCGGCCCGGGAGAAGATCGGGCCGGGGATGCCGTTCGTTGTAGGGAACGCGATTCGATCTTCGAGCATCAATAATAGGCCGTCCGCGGCACTTTGCAGGCTTCGTGCCTGCCGGCGCGCCAGGGACGGGCCGCACGCGCGATCCGACCCGGCCGTGCGCGCGATGGGCGGCGGAGCAGGACGCAATCGGCGTCGGCCTCGGGGCTGACCTAAGCTTTTCGCGCGACCTTCGACCGACGCGACAGAATCGGCTCCGGGCGCGCCGTGAGGCTCGCTTCGGCCTCATCGAGGAGATCCATCAGGGCTTCGACCGCGACCGGGGCCGCGGATCGCACGATCGCGTCCCCGTACAGCGCGGCCGCCAGCGAGTGACGAACCGGCATCGGATGCCCGCGGACCGCCGCCGCGGTGCAGAACGCCACGGCCTCCTCGTCCGGCTGCACGACGATGCCGAAGCCGCAGTGGAACGGGCCGGCATCGAACACGCGCAGGGCGACGACGAGCCCTTCGGGCGCCGAGGCTTCCAGCCCCTCGTCCATCAGCCAGATCCGACGCTCCGCATCGAGCAGGTCGTCGAGCCACACGCCGCCGGCCTCGTGCCAGCCGGCGACGCGGAAGATGGAGAGGAACGCCGATCCGAGCCTGCGTGCGACCTCCCTGTCCGTCGGCGCGACGGTATCGATGTGCCGGGCGAGGAAGCCGTCGATCACCCGGCGGCGGCGCTGGTTCGGCTCGAACAGGGCCACGTCGCAGAGCATGGCGAAGGTCTCCTCATCGTCGAGCTGCGCGTCGTCGACGAGGTCGAGGTGCTTCGCGGCACGGTCGAAATCGGGCTTTTTACACTGCCGGACCGCCTGCCTCAGCACCGCCTGAACGGATGCGCGGATCGGACGGTAGCGCGCGAGCACGCCACCGCGCGTCGGCACCTCGATGGCATCGGTCATGCTGGGCCTCCGGGTCCGAGGAGCAGGTTGCCCCATGAACGGTATCCGGGATCGGCTTCGCGGCAAGTGGCGCATCACCGAAACCGGCACGTGGGACAACGATTACCTCGACCTCGTCGAACCCGCCTTCATCGCGTTCGACCCGCCGGGCGGGGACAGCGCGTTCCGCTTCGGCGTCGTCGTGGCGAGCCTCGACTGCGCCTACAGTCGGACGGATGTCGGCTTCGATTTCCACGGGTCGGACGAGGGCGACGAAATCTCCGGGGGCGGCTGGGCCGCGTTCGACGGTCCGGACGCGATCCACGGCGAGATCGCCTTCGAGAACGGCGACGACACGACGTTCAAGGCGCGCCGCTGGTAGCGGGCCGAGGCCCGGCATCCCCGGCTTCCGATCGGGAAACGATGCCGTCGCCACGCGCTTCGGGACCACGGTTCGCTCACCGGCTCGGGCAGGGCGCGCGACGACGTCGTTTCGGGCAACCGGTCCATCATCGGCTCGGCGCCGATGCCAGGAAGCGCGCGACGAGCATCCGTGCCAAGTCCCGCGGGGGCGCCGCGGTGAGCGCGCCGAGCTTGCCCGAGGTCGAGAGCGAGGCCAGGCCGTGCAGGGCCGCCCACAGGGCCGCGACCGCGCGCGCGCGCTCCTCCGCCTCCGGCAGGAGCGGTCGAAGGGTCGCATCGACGAGATCGGTTGCCCCCGCCAGCGCCTCCCGATGCCAAGCGGGGGCCTCGGTGCCCGGCGGCAATCGATGCTCGAACACGAGGCTCCAGACCAGCGGATCGGCGGCGACGAAGACGAGGTACGCCTCGGCCAGCGCGAGCGCGTTCTCCCGCGCCGTCGCCTTCGGATCGAGCGCCGCCGCGAGGGCTACGCGCAGCCGGTCGAAGGTGCGGGCGTTCACGCGCAGGTGCACCGCGTCGAGGTCGCCCACCGCGTTGTAGATCGAGTTCGGCGCGTAGCCGATCGCGGCCGCGAGCCGCCGCATGCCCAGCGCCCGCACGCCCTCGCGCCGAACGAGACCCTCGGCGGCCTCGGTCACGAGGGCGATGAAGCCTTCGCGGTTGTGCTCGCCGCGGGGACCCGCCGCGCGCTTCTTCGGGGTTCTCACGATTGCTCCGCCCGGCCGCGTCCCGTGCGATCGCGCACGGGCGAACGCGTTAGATTGCACGGCGTGCAGAAACAAGCTTGCGCACCGTCGCGGCTCGCCTAGTTTGCACGTTGTTCAAAGATCGTGGCGCGATCGAAGGCGGCGCATGGGCAGCCCTTCGGTCCCGCCTCGATTTGACGCGACCGTGCGCCTTGAGCCAGTCATGGCGCAGCCGGGGGAGACCGCCATGTTCCGTTCGCTGATGACCGCCCGGCGCTTCGCACCGCTGTTCTGGTGCCAGTTCTTCTCCGCCTTCAACGACAACTTCCTCAAGAACGCGCTGGCCTTCCTGATCCTGTTCAAGGTCGCGGACGGCGCCGATCCCAACGCCGGCATCCTGGTCACGCTGGCGAGCGCGGTTTTCATCGGGCCGTTCTTCATCCTCTCGGGCCTGGGCGGCCAGCTCGCCGACCGCTACGACAAGGCCCTGGTCGCCAAGCGGCTGAAGTTCGCCGAGATCTTCGCCGCCGGCACGGCGGTCGTCGGCTTCCTCCTGCATTCGGTGCCGCTCCTGTTCGTGGCGCTCGGACTGTTCGGGACGATCGCGGCCCTGTTCGGCCCGATCAAGTACGGCATCCTGCCCGACCACCTGCGCCGCGAGGAACTGCCGGCCGGCAACGCGCTGGTCGAGGCGGCGACCTTCCTCGCGATCCTGCTCGGCACCATCGCCGCCGGGTTTGCCAGCGCGATGGGGGGGTCGCACCTCGTCTTCGGCGGCCTGATCATGGTCTTCGCCGTGCTGTGCTGGCTCTCGGCGCGCCTGATCCCGCGCACCGGCGAGGGCGCGCCCGACCTGACGGTCGACCGCAACGTCGCGCGCTCGACCGTGATGCTGCTGCGCGACCTCTGGGGCGACCGGCGCCTGTGGCGCGGCTCGGTGATCGTGAGCTGGTTCTGGCTCGTCGGCGTCGTGATCCTGTCGCTGCTTCCGCTCCTGGTCCGCCACGACTTCAACGGCTCCGAGACGGTGGTGACGCTGCTGCTCGCGGTGTTCTCGATCGGCATCGCGCTGGGCTCCGGCCTCGCCTCGTGGCTGTGCAGCGGGCGGATCGTGCTGCTGCCGACGCCGGTGGGCGCGGTGCTGATGGGCCTGTTCGGCCTCGACCTCGCCTGGACGGTGGCGCACCACGCGCCGGCCGCCGGTGAGATGATCGGCGCGGGCGCCTTCCTGCACATCGGCGCGGGCCTGCGCGTCGCCATCGACTTCCTCGGGCTCGCCATGGCCGGGGGCTTGTACATCGTCCCGTCGTTTGCCGCCGTGCAAGCCTGGACCGACAAGGCCAAGCGCGCCCGCATCATCGGCGCGGTCAACGTGCTGACGGCGGCCTTCATGGTCGCCGGCACGCTGGCGCTGGCCGCCCTTCAGGGCGCCGGCCTGTCGAGCGCGACCCTGCTCGCCCTCGTCGCGATCCTCAACCTGATCGTCGGCGTCATCGTCCTCGCGACCCTGGAGACGAGCCCCTTCCGCGACTTCCTCTCGATCCTGTTCCGGGCGTTCTACCGGCTGGAGGTGCGCGGCCTCGAGAACGTGGAGCGGGCGGGGGCCAACGCCATCGTCGCGCTCAACCACGTCTCGTTCCTCGACGCGCCGCTCGCCCTGTCGCTGCTCGACCAGGAGCCGGTCTTCGCGATCGACCACGGCATCGCGCAGCGCTGGTGGGTCAAGCCCTTCCTGCGCGTCACCAAGGCGATGCCGCTGGACCCGACGCGGCCGCTGGCCACCCGCACGCTCATCAACGCGGTCAAGGGCGGCGAGACGCTGATCATCTTTCCCGAAGGACGGCTCACCGTCACCGGCAGCCTGATGAAGGTCTACGACGGGGCCGGCCTGATCGCCGACAAGTCCGGCGCGATGGTGGTGCCGGTCCGCATCGAGGGTCTTGAGAAGACCGCGTTCTCACGGCTCTCGCGGGCCCAGGTGAAGCGGCGCTGGTGGCCGAAGGTGATCGTCACCGTGATGCCGCCGGTGGCGCTCACCGTCGATCCGGCGCTGAAGGGCAAGGCCCGGCGGCAGGCGGCGGGCGCGGCGCTCTACGACATCATGTCGGAACTGGTGTTCCGCACCACCGACATCGACCGCGGCGTGATGGCGGCGCTGATCGAGGCCGGCGAGCGCCACGGCTGGCGCCGCACCGCCCTCGAAGACCCGGTCTCGGGAAAGCTCAGCTATTCCCGCCTCGTGATGGGCGCCAACATCCTCGGCCGCAAGCTGATGCCGATGGCCGGCGAGGGCAAGGCGATCGGCCTGATGCTGCCGAACGCCAACGGCGCGGCGGTGACCTTCTTCGCGCTGGCCTCGGCCGGCCGCGTGCCGGCGATGATCAACTTTTCCGCAGGCGCCGCCAACATCCTCTCAGCCTGCCGGGCGGCGGAGGTCTCCACCATCCTCACCTCCCGCGCCTTCATCGAGAAGGGCCGCCTCGGCGCCCTTGTCGAGGCGATCCAGGGCAAGGTCGACCTCGTCTACCTCGAGGACGTGCGTGCCACCGTCACGACCGGCGACAAGATCCGCGGCCTGCTCGCGCCGCGGAAACCCCTCGTCGCCCGGAAAGGAACGGACGCCGCGGCGATCCTGTTCACCTCGGGCTCGGAGGGCACGCCGAAGGGCGTGATGGTCGCCCACCGCAACATGCTGGCCAACGTCGCCCAGGTCGCCGCGCGGATCGATTTCGGGCCGTCCGACAAGGTGTTCAACGTCCTGCCGGTGTTCCACGCCTTCGGGCTGACGGCGGGTCTCGTGCTGCCGCTGGTCTCGGGCGTCCCGGTCTACCTCTACCCGTCGCCGCTGCATTATCGGATCGTGCCGGAGCTGGTCTACGGCTCGAACGCCACGGTCCTGTTCGGCACCGACACCTTCCTCACCGGCTACGCACGCGCCGCCCACGCCTACGACCTGCGCTCCCTTCGCTACGTCGTCGCCGGCGCCGAGCCGGTGAAGGAGACGACCCGCAAGACCTACGCGGAGAAATTCGGGCTGCGCATCCTCGAAGGCTACGGCGTCACCGAGTGCGGTCCGGTGGTCGCGGTCAACACCCCGATGTTCAACCGCTTCGGCACCGTCGGCCGGCTGGTGCCGGGCCTGGAATACCGCCTCGATCCGGTGCCCGGCATCGAGGTGGGCGGCCGCCTCGTGGTGCGCGGCCCCAACATCATGCTCGGCTATCTCCGCGCCGAGAACCCCGGCGTGCTGGAGCCGCCGCCCGACGGCTGGCACGACACCGGCGACATCGTCGCGCTCGACGCGCAAGGGTTCGTCGCCATCAAGGGCCGCGCCAAGCGGTTTGCCAAGATCGCCGGCGAGATGGTCTCGCTGGCCGGCGTCGAAGCGCTCGCCGCCGACCTCTGGCCCGACAGCCCGAGCGCCGTCGCCGC
>NZ_CAXTBY010000098.1:0-15027 GCF_964242245.1 uncultured Methylobacterium sp.
TCGGCCCGATCGCCTCGCCCGACCTGATCCAGTTCGCGCCGGGCCTGCCCAAGACGCGCTCGGGCAAGATCATGCGCCGCATCCTGCGCAAGATCGCCGAGGACGACTTCGCCTCGCTCGGTGACACCTCGACGCTGGCCGAACCCGCGGTCGTCGACGACCTGATCGAGAACCGGCAAAATCGCGCCGGCTGACGCCAGCCGGCTTGACCGAAGCGGCGTGGGTGCCCGTGCGGCGCCCATTCCCAGCACCAAGAAACGACGCACGCATCGACCGGAAGGCGCCCCCGATCCCGGGAACCCTTCAGCGGAGGACAACGCCATGACAGTCACCACACTCGGAAGCCTCGAAGGCCGCACCGCGCCAGCGGCGGCGCGATCCAGCAGCCTGAATCCCGACGCGTCGACCGACCGGATCGCGCGCAGCCCCATCTTCCGGCAACTCGTTCACGAGCGCACGCGCTTCGGCTGGATCCTCACCGGCCTGATGCTGGCGGTCTACTTCGGCTTCATCGGCCTGATCGCCTTCGACAAGGCGCTGCTCGCGATGAAGGTCGGCGGCACCGCCTCGCTCGGCCTGCTCATGGGCGTCTTCGTGATCCTCTTCGCCTTCCTCCTCACCGGCCTCTACGTGATGCGCGCCAACACGCGCTACGACGCGCTGGCCGCCGAGCTCAAGCGGAGCCTCGGACAATGATCCGCGCGATCCCCTCCCTCGCGCTGATGCTGCTCGCCGGCCCGGCGCTCGCCGCCGGCCCCGACCTCGGTGCCGTGCAGCAGCAGGCGACGAACTGGCCGGCCATCGGCATGTTCGTGTTCTTCGTGCTGTTCACGCTGGGCATCACCTACAAGGCCGCCAAGGGCACGAAGTCGGCCGCCGACTTCTACGCGGCGGGCGGCGGCATCTCGGCCGGCACCAATTCGCTGGCGATCGCCGGCGACTACATGTCGGCCGCCTCGTTCCTCGGCATCTCGGGCCTCGTCTACACCTCGGGCTTCGACGGGCTGATCTACTCCACCGGCTTCCTCGTCGGCTGGCCGATCGTGCTGTTCCTGATCGCCGAGCGCCTGCGCAACCTCGGCAAGTTCACCTTCGCGGACGTGGCGAGCTTCCGCCTCGACCAGACCGCGATCCGCATCATCTCGGCGACCGGCACGCTGGTCGTGGTGGCCTTCTACCTGATCGCGCAGATGGTCGGTGCGGGCAAGCTGATCCAGCTCCTGTTCGGCCTGCCCTACCTCTACGCCGTGGTCATCGTCGGCGTGCTGATGATCGTCTACGTCGCCTTCGGCGGCATGAAGGCTACCACCTGGGTGCAGGTGATCAAGGCCTGCCTGCTGCTCGGCGGCGCGACCTTCATGGCCGGCGCGGTGCTGTACAAGTACGGCTTCAACCCCGAGGCGCTGTTCGCCTCCGCGGTCGCCACCCACCCCAAGGGCGACGCCATCATGGCGCCGGGCGGCCTCGTCTCGAACCCGGTCGAGGCGATCTCGCTCGGCGTCGGCCTGATGTTCGGCACGGCCGGCCTGCCGCACATCCTGATGCGCTTCTTCACGGTCTCGGACGCGCAGGCCGCGCGCAAGTCGGTGTTCTACGCCACCGGCCTGATCGGCTACTTCTACATCCTCACCTTCATCATCGGCTTCGGCGGCATCGCCCTGCTGATGTCGGACCCGACCTACTTCAAGCTCGGGCCGGCCGGCGCCTTCGACAAGCTGAAGGACATGCTCGGCGGCACCAACATGGTGGCGGTGAACCTCGCCAACGCGGTGGGCGGCCCGTACTTCCTCGGCTTCATCTCGGCGGTGGCGTTCGCGACCATCCTCGCGGTGGTGGCCGGGCTGACGCTGGCCGGCGCGTCGGCCGTCAGCCACGACCTCTACGCCCAGGTGATCGCCCGCGGGCGCACCACCGAGCGGCACGAGATCAACCTGTCGAAGATCGCAGCGGTGGTGATCGGCATCGTGGCGATCTATCTCGGCTACGTGTTCGAGAACCAGAACGTCGCCTTCATGGTGGGGCTGGCCTTCGCGGTGGCGGCGAGCTGCAACTTCCCCGTGCTCGCCATGTCGATCCTGTGGCGGGGGACCACCACCTGGGGAGCGCTGCTCGGCGGCCTCGTCGGCTTGGTCTCGGCGGTGACGATGGTGGTGCTGTCGAAGGCCGTCTGGGTGACGACGCTCGGCCACGCGGCGGCGATCTTCCCCTACGACAACCCGGCCCTGTTCTCGATGCCGCTGGCCTTCGCGACGATCTACGTGGTGTCGCTGATCGACAAGTCGCGGCGTGCCGACCGCGAGCGGGCGGCGTTCGACGCCCAGTTCGTGCGCTCGGAGACCGGCATCGGCGCCGACCTCGCCCACGCGCACTGAGGCAGAACCGCCGATCGGACAGCTCGGACGAGGGCGCGGCACCCGCCGCGCCCTTTTTCTTAGAGCATTTTCCAGCGAGGTGGATGCCGGCTCGCGTGAAGACAATGCGATCACATAAGGAGTTAGAGCATCTTCCGTGATCCGAAGATCATGGAAAATGCTCTAGCCTCCATCATTCCGTCGGCACCGGAAGAAGGCAGTCTGACTCCCAGGCCCGGGGCATCATCAGTCCGCTGTTCGTCCTCGTTCTGTTCGCAACGATAGTCTACCCCCTGATCGCGACGATGCTGGTCGAGCTCTTCCCGGTCCGCATCCGCTACACCTCGATGTCCGTGCCCTACCACATCGGCAACGGCTGGTTCGGCGGCCTGCCGTCCGTCACCGCCTTCGCGACGGATAGCCCGCATTGAAGGGACCGAAGCTGAAAAAACTCGGGAGGAACTCCGGTATATTGGAAATTGAGAGGAAGAACGATGAATAAGCCTGCGGAGACCTATCCGTGCCGGAAGTGGCGGACTCCTGTGAACACCATCGCCAAGCCGGCCGCGTCGGCAGCTTGGATCACCTCGGCGTCGCGCATCGAGCCGCCGGGCTGGATCACCGCCGTGGCGCCGGCGTCTGCCGCCGCCATCAGCCCGTCGGCGAAGGGGAAGAAGGCGTCGGAGGCCACCACCGCGCCGACGGCGAGGCTTCTCGGCAACCCGAGACGCGCGGCGCCCTCGGCGGCCTTCCAGGCGGCAATGCGCGAGGCATCCACCCGCGACATCTGTCCCGCGCCGATGCCGACCGTGGCGCCCGCCTTCGCGTAGACGATCGCGTTCGACTTGACGTGCTTGGCCACGCGATAGGCGAAGCGCAGGTCGGCGCGTTCGGCCTCGGTCGGCGCGCGCCGGGTGACGACGTCGAGCCGCATGTCGTCGACGACGGCGTTGTCCGCGCCCTGGACGAGAAGGCCGCCCGTCACGGTGCGCACAATGGTGCCGGGCGCGCGCGGATCGGGCAGGCCGCCGGCCAGCAGCAGGCGCAGGTTCTTCTTGCCCGCGACGATGGCGATCGCCTCCTCCGAGGCGTCGGGCGCGATGATGACTTCCGTGAAGATCGCCACGATTCCCCGCGCGGCGTCGGCGTCGAGCGGGCGGTTCAGGGCGACGATGCCGCCGAAGGCCGAGGTCGGATCGCAGGCGAGCGCCCGCTCGTAGGCCTCGCGCAGGCTCGCGCCCTCCGCCACGCCGCAGGGGTTGGCGTGCTTGACGATCACGACAGCGGGCGTCCGGGCGGGGTCGAACTCGGCCACGCAGCCGAACGCCGCGTCGGTGTCGCTGAGATTGTTGTAGGACAGCGCCTTGCCCTGGATCTGCCGGGCGCTCGCCACCCCCGGCCGCGGCCGGCCCGGCGCCCGGTAGAAGGCCGCCCGTTGATGCGGGTTCTCGCCGTAGCGCAGCGTCTGCGCCAGGGCGCCGCCGAAGGCGCGGAACGGCGGCGTCTCGTCGTCCCGATCGTCGACCGCGTCGCCGAGCCAGTCGGCGATGGCCGCGTCGTAGGCCGCGGTGCGGGCAAACGCCTTCCGCGCCAGCCGGCGCCGGGTCGCGGCGCCGAGCGTGCCACCGCCGGCCTCCAGGTCCGACAGGACCCGCGC
This sequence comes from uncultured Methylobacterium sp., assembly GCF_964242245.1. Lineage (NCBI taxonomy): Bacteria > Pseudomonadati > Pseudomonadota > Alphaproteobacteria > Hyphomicrobiales > Methylobacteriaceae > Methylobacterium > uncultured Methylobacterium sp. The sequence goes on from NZ_CAXTBY010000098.1 coordinate 4,009, forward strand.
GTAGTCCGAGACGTCCGTGACGACGGCCACGTCCGCGTGGTTCTTGGCGGCCGCCCGGATCATCGCCGGGCCGCCGACATCGATCGTCTCGACGCACGCCTGATAGGCGTCCCCCCGCGCCAGCGCCGCCTCGAACGGGTAGAGGTCGACCACCAGGAGGTCGATCGCGCCGATGCCGTGGGCGGCGAGCGCCGCCTGGTGCTCCGGGTTGTCGCGCACGGCGAGCAGGCCCCCGTGCACGGCGGGGTGCAGGGTCTTCACCCGCCCGTCCATCATCTCGGGAAAGCCGGTGAGGTCGGCGACCTCGGTGACGGAGAGCCCCGCCTCAGTGAGTACCCGGTGCGTTCCCCCGGTCGAGACGAGGTCGATGCCGCGATCCGCCAGGGCGCGCGCGAAGGCCACCAGCCCGGTCTTGTCGGAGACGGAGAGGAGCGCGCGGGAGACCCGCACCTGATCATGCGACATCGTGGAACTGGGTTCCTTCACAGGACCGGCGCGCGGTAGCACGAATGCCGCGTGCCGGGCCAGCACGGGCGCTCAGGCGGACGCGGTCCCCCCCGGCGGCGCCTCGGCCCGGGCACGCCCCGGCGCGGAGGCGAGGCGCTCGAACGACCAGCGGACCTGCGCGTCGTCGTCGACGGAGAGATGCAGCACGATCTGGTCGGTGCGCCGCGCGCCGGTGAGTCCGGCAAAGTACACGCTCTCCTCGATCCGCATCTGCGCGCCGTCGGCCCGGAACCGCCAGACCTCGCCGAGCGGCGAGGAGAGTTCGAGCCCGTCGGCCGCCATCCGCAGCGCGATCGCCGGGTGCAGGTGGAAGCGGATCGCCACGTCCTGCGTCCGCCGGCCGGCCCTGGCCGCGCCCTTGCTCGGACCTTTGGCCGTCGACGGGCGCAGGAAGGCGTCCTGTCCGTCGAGCCGCCCGTCCTTGCCGGAGAGCTGCCAGCGCCGCTCGTGCACGATGCCGAGGTCGCGGGCGTAGCCGTCGTGGCGGGCGGCGAGGACGATGCTTGCGCCCTCCTCCCGTCGCTCGGCCTGTACCGCGGCAGGGCCGCGCAGGACCACCGGGCCGAGGCGCCCGGTCAGCCAGCGCGCGGCGACGCGCTCGCCCCACCAGCCGCCGGTCCCGAGGAAGCGGCAGGAGGACGCGTCGGCGACGCAGGCGGTGGAGTGGGCCGCGGTGGTGCGGGCGAGCCGCCGCAGCTCCGGCCCGCTCGCCGGCAGGCCGCAATTGACGACGATTCGCTGGGGGCCGCTCGACATCTCGAAGGCGAGGCATCCGGCGCCGGCATTCAGCGAGTAGGGCAGCGGCGGCGGCGCCCCGACATCGGCCACCACGACGATGCGCCCGCCCTCCAGCCGCTCGTAGCCGGAATGCGGCGCGTGCATCATCGGCTGGGCGAGGGCCCCGTCGTAGACCAGCAGCGTCGCGAGGTGGTCGGCGGCGGTGGCGCCCATGCCGTTGAAGTGGCTGAGCGAGGCGTCGGCGTGGCGCAGGAGCCGCAGCAGCGGCAGCATCCGGTCGATGGCGCGCAGCAGGGCCTCGGGCGGCTCGACGCTGCGGCTGAGATAGCTCTGGCGCAAGGGGAGCAGGTCGAGGAGCAACTCCATCGCGAAGCGCGGGTCGCGCGAGCGATGGCCGCCGTCGGGCATGATCTGCCGGTCGAGCTCCCGCGACAGGATGCGGGTGGCGCGGCGCAGGATCGGCTGGATGCCCTCGCAGCACAGGCCCGCGTAGCACAGGGCCACGGTCGCGTTGAGCCGCCACTGCGGCGGCACCCCGCGGCGCAGGTCCCGCTCGAGCTGCTGCGCCGCGCGGGCCAGCGTGCGCAGGAACGCTTGGTAGAAGGCGTGGTCGGCGCCCTCCAGGACCAGGGGCGACTGGCACAGGAACGCGATCAGCCGGCGGGCGGCGACCGGCGTCTGCCGGGCGAGCGCCGGCTCGCCGCGCCCGGCCATGAAGTCGGCCACGAACGCGCGGGCGTTGGAGCGGGCGAGCGCGGTGTCGGCGGCGCGCAGGTGCCGGAGCCAACCGAACCCGTAGAGCACGTCGGCCCATTCCGGCGAGGGCGGCGTGTAGTCGAAGGGCGAACCGCCGCTGACCGCGAGCGAGCGGCCGGCGAACACGAACAGCCCGGCGTAGATGTCGTCGGCAAACGTCGCGTCCGCGGTGCGCAGGTCGTGCGGGGCGATCACGAGGCCCGTCACCCGCACCCGGGTCAGGATGTCCGGCGGCGCGGTCAGGCGGGCCGAGGCGGCGCGCACCGTCCGCGCGACCTCGCGCCCGACGAGCCGGTAGAAGCGCCAGCGATCAGCCCCCCAACGCACGCAGGTCCCCTGAAGGCCGGCGCGCGAACGCCCGGCCAGTCTCTCTCGATCAAGCTAGAGCGGGCCTCTTAACCATGGGTTAAGAATAAGCCCAGGGGGCACCCTCGCGCCGCAACCCGCGCCTGCGCCATCCGAGCCGTCGCCGACATAGATCGCCCCGCCCTGAGCCTCAGCGCGGCGCGAGTGCCGCCCCGAAGGCGCGCAGGTTGTTGCGCATCATGTCGAGGTAGGTCGAGGCCGGCCCGTCCGGACCCGACAGCGCGTCGGAATAGACCTTGCCGCCGATCCGCGCGCCGCTCTCGCGGGCGATCTGCTGCATCAGCCGCGGGTCGGCGATGGTCTCGATGAACACTGCCGGGACCTTGTCACGCCGGATCTGCCGGATGATCCGGGCGACGTCCTGCGGACTCGCCTCGCTCTCCGTCGAGACCCCTTGGGGGGCGAGGAAGGCGAGCCCGTAGGCCGCGCTGAAGTAGCCGAAGGCGTCGTGGGTCGTGATGACCCGCCGGTGCTCCGGCGGGATCGTTGCGAGGGTCGCACGGACCTCCGTGGCGAAGGTATCCAAGGTGGCGAGGTACCCCTCCGCGTTGCGGCCGTAGGCCGCCGCGTTGGTCGGGTCGGCCTTCGACAGCCCGTCGCGGATGTTGGCGACGTAGACCTCGGCGTTGGCGAGGCTCTGCCACGCGTGCGGATCGACGGTCGATCCCTCGGCCGCGTGGTTGCCCACGCCGCCGCGGCTATCCTCGCCGGCGTGGGCGTGATGGGCGGGAATGGTGGTCACGCCCCGAGAGGCGATCACCACGGGCGCCTTCGCGCCCGAGGCTAGGATCAGCCGGTCCATCCAGCCCTCGAAGCCCAGGCCGTTGACGAAGACGATGTCGGCGGCCGCCAGCGTCCGCGAGTCGCCGGGTGCCGGGCTGTAGCCGTGAGCGTCGGCATCGGGCCCGACGAGGTCCGTGACCGTGACGGTGGCGCCTCCGACTTGACGCACGAGGTCGCCGAGGATCGAGAAGGTCGCTACCGCCCGGATCGGCTCGCCCGCCGCGGCCGGCATCGCTGCGGGAAGGAGGCACAGGAGCAGTGCGAGGCTCCGGGCGAGGCGCGCGCCCGTCGCGGTCCATGATCTCATCGTCGAGGCTCCGTCTGATACGGCCACGCTGATAATGCAACACTGTTACATTGCCAACCGGCGACGGTCGCGCAGTGCGAAACATGAACAAGCTGTCATCCACGGGACAGCGCGGTGCCATGCGAACTCTGCGATGCTCGATGTTGCGCGCGGTTCGATCGGATCGCGCGGAGAGTGGACGGAGGCTTACATGCTCGGACGCGTGATCAAGGCTGCCCTCATCGCCGGCGTCGCCGGCCTCGCCCTCGCGGGCGCCGTCGCGGCGCGGAACGGCGAGGCCGGCCCGTTCCACCGCGAGGGCGGACGCTGGAGCCGCCTGTCGCCCCAGGACCGCGAGGCCTTCGCCGAGGCCCGCATCGCGGCGCTCCACGCCGGCCTTCGCCTCAGTGCCGACCAGGAGAAGCTGTGGCCGCCGGTCGAGGCCGCGACGCGGGAGCTCGCGGGCCAGCGCCGCGCGCAGTGGACCACGATGCGCGATGCCAAGCGCATGGATGAGGACGCACCCGCCGCGTTGCGCGCGATGGCGGACGCCGCGACCGCCCGCGGTGCGGCGCTCGGCAAGCTCGCCGACGCCTCCGGCCCCCTCTACGCCACCCTCGACCCGGATCAGAAGCGGCGCGCGATGATCCTCGCCCGGCCGATGCGCACGGGGGGCTTCCGTCACCAGGGCGGCCCCCGCGACGAGCATTGACGGCTTGATCGGCCGCTTCGACGAAGCGCACGCGCCGCGCTTGATCCGCGGCGGCGGGGGCGGCACACCCCCGTCACCGCCGCCCGACGGGCGGCGGTGGGCCGGCCCTTCGCCCGGACGACGCGGAACCCGCGATGGCGCGCCTCAAGGGCGACATGATCCCCCTACTCCGCCGGCTCTGGCGCGAGTGGCTGTCGCCGCACCAGGGCACGCTGGCCGTGGTGCTGATGCTGATCGCGGTGGTCGGCGCCGCGACCGGGTTCTACCCGGCCCTCATCAAGGGCGCCTTCGACGCCTTCGACCGCAAGGATGCGGCAGCGCTGGCCTACGGCCCGCTGATCGTGATCGTCGTCACCTCCGTGCGGGGCTTCGCCCTGTTCGGGCAGACGGTGCTGACCAACCGCGTCGTCACCCGCGTCGAGGCCGACATGCAGGCGGCGCTCTACGGCCACCTGATCGATGCCGACTTGGCGCAGCTCGGCCGCGAGAGCGCGGCCGCGTTCACCCAGCGCTTCACCACCGACTTCGCCTTTATCAAGGAGGCGCTGACCCGCATCTCCACGGTGCTGCTGCGCGACGTGGCGATGCTCGTCGGCCTCGTGGCGGCGCTGATCTGGATGGACCCGGTGCTGACGCTGGTGGCCGCGGTCACCGTGCCGTTCGTGGCCGGGCCGATCGGGCGGATCGGGCGGAAGCTGCGCCGCGTCTCGACGACGACGCAGGAGCAGATGGGCGCGACTGCCAGCCTGATCTCCGAGAGCCTTCAGGGCGTGCGCATCGCCAAGACCTACGCGATGGAGGGCTACCTCAAGGGCCGCGCGGCCGATGCGCTCGACGCCGTCCGCCGCCTCAAGATGCGGGCCGCCAACGCCCGCGGACGCCTCGACCCGCTCCTCGAGGTCGGCGGCGGGCTCGCGGTTGCCGCCGTGCTGATGCTGGTCGGCCGCCGGGTGATGGCGGGCGAGCGCACGGTGGGTGATTTTACGGGGTACGTCGCCGCGCTGCTACTCGCCGCGCAGCCGGCGCGCGCGTTGGGCACGCTCAACGCGATTCTTCAGGAAGCGGCGGCGGCGCTCACCCGCTACTTCGCGATCATGGACGAGGCGCCGACGATCCGCGAGGCGCCGGGCGCCGCGGCGCTCGTGCGCGGCCCCGGCGCGATCCGCTACGAGGCCCTGCGCTTCCGCTACCGCGACGACGCCCCGGCGCTGGAGGGCATCGACCTCACCGTGCCGGCAGGCTCCACCACGGCGCTCGTCGGGCGCTCGGGATCGGGAAAATCCTCGCTCCTGAACCTCGTCCCGCGCCTCTACGACGCGACGGCCGGCCGCGTGACCATCGACGGCCAGGACGTGCGGGGCGTCACGCTGTCCTCGCTGCGGGCGGCGGTCGCCGTCGTCTCGCAGGAGGTGGTGTTGTTCGACGACACGGTCGCGGCCAACATCGGCTTCGGTCGGCCCGGCGCCACGCAGGGTCAGATCGAGGCGGCGGCGGAGGCGGCTGCCGCCCACGGCTTCGTCTCGCGCCTGCCCGAGGGCTACGACTTCCGGGTGGGACCCGGCGGCGGCCGCCTGTCGGGGGGGGAGCGCCAGCGCATCTCGCTCGCCCGCGCCTTCCTCAAGGACGCGCCGATCCTGCTCCTCGACGAGGCCACCTCGGCGCTGGATTCCGAATCCGAGCGCCTCGTGCAGGGCGCGCTCACCCGGCTGATGCGGGGCCGCACGACGCTGGTCATCGCTCACCGGCTCTCGACGGTGCGCGAGGCCGACCTGATCGTGGTGATGGAGGCCGGCCGCGTCGTCGAGACCGGCCGGCATGACGCGCTGATCGCGCGGGGCGGCGCCTACGCCCGCCTGCACCGGATGCAGCTCTCGGACGATCCGGGCGAGCCGGAGACGGAGATGGCGGCGGCACCCTGATCGCGGAAGGCCGTCGTGCGTCTGCGCGTTGGACCGAATGCAAGGACGGTGGGATGACGATGGCGGCCGAGACGTTCGGGCGGACGGCCGAGGACCGCGCGGTGACGCGCTTCACGCTCGCGCGGGGGCCACTGCGGGTGCAGGTGCTCGATTACGGCGGGATCGTCTCGGCGATCGAGACGCCGGACCGGGACGGGCGCCGCGCCAACGTGGTCCTCGGCCTCGATGCGGTTGCCGACTACGAGACGCGGAGCCCGCACTTCGGCGGGCTCGTGGGCCGCTACGCCAACCGCATCGCGCAGGGACGCTTCGCGCTGGACGGCCGCACCTACGCCCTGCCGATCAACGCGCCGCCCAACGCCATGCACGGCGGTCCGCGGGGCTTCGACAGGCGGCTCTGGCGGGTCGCCTCCGCCGACGGCGCGCACCTGACGCTCGCCCGCCTCTCGCCGGACGGCGAGGAAGGCTTTCCGGGCAACCTCGACGTCGAGGTGACCTACGCCCTGCCCGAGGACGGCGTGCTGCGGATCGACTACCGCGCCCGGACCGACCGGCCGACGGTGCTGAACCTCACCAATCACAGCTACTTCAACCTCGCCGGCGAGGGCTCCGGCGACGTGATGGGCCACGTGGTCGACGTGTCGGCCGACGCCTGCCTCGTCACCGACGCGATGCAGGTCCCCACGGGCGAGCGCCGGGCGGTCGCCGGCACACCGTTCGATTTCCGCGAGCCTACCGCGATCGGCGCCCGCATCCGCGCGGGCGATCCGCAACTCGTCCTCGCCAAGGGCTACGACCACTGCTTCGTCCTGCGGGGCCCGAGCGGGACGCTGCGCAGGGCTGCGACCTGCCTCGAACCGGCGAGCGGGCGGCGCCTCGACATCGCCACGACGCTCCCGGGGCTGCAGCTCTACTCCGGCAACACCCTCGACGGGACGCTGGTCGGCCCGAGCGGCCGGACCTACCGGTCGGGCGATGGCCTGTGCTTCGAGACGCAGGCGTTCCCCGATGCCCCGAACCATCCCGACTTTCCCTCCACCGTTCTGCGGCCTAGCGAGACGTTCGCGTCCGCGACGACCTACCGCTTCTCCACCGTGTGATCGATCGACGATGCGGCGGCCCGGCGCGTCGCCGCGGCGTCGGCCAGCAGGCAGAGGATCTCGAAGGCGATCTGGCCGCCGGTGAGCGCCGTCAGGCCGGACGGGTCCAGCGGCGGCGCCACCTCAACGAGGTCGGCGCCGACGAGGTCGAGGCCGCGCAAGGATCGCAGCAGCGTCAGCGCCTCGCGGGTGGTGAGGCCGCCGATCTCCGGCGTTCCGGTGCCGGGCGCGTAGGCCGGATCGAGGGCGTCGATGTCGAAGCTGAGGTAGGTCGGCCCGCCTCCGACGATGGCGCGGGCCTCGGCCGCCACCTCGGGCATGCCGCGGCCCGCCGCCTCCTCCATCGTGACGATGCGGATGCCCTGGGCGCAGGCCCAGTCGCGCTCGTCGGCGCAATCCATGCTGCCGCGGATACCGATCTGCACGCAGCGCCCGGGATCGAGCACGCCGTCCTCCACCGCCCGGCGGAAGGGGGTGCCGTGGGTGAGCCGGCTGCCGCCGTACTGGGCGTCGTCGGTGTCGCTGTGGGCGTCGATGTGGACGAGCCCGAGCGGCCGGTCGCGGCCGAGGGCGCGCAGCACCGGGTAGGTCACGAGGTGGTCGCCACCGACCGCGAGCGGCACGATGCCCACGGCCGTCAGAGCGCGGAAGAACGCCTCGATCCGCCGGCAGGTCTCGCCCGCGTCGACCGGGTTCACGGCCACGTCGCCGAGGTCGGCGCAGGCCGCGAGCGCGTAGGGCGCGATGCCGGTGGCGTGGTTGACGCTCCGCGTCCCGGTCGAGGCCTCGCGCAGCCCGCGGGGGCCGAGGCGGGCGCCGGGCCGGTTGGTCGTCGCCCCGTCGAAGGGGATGCCGACGATGCCGATCTCGACGCCGTCCGCACCCGCCGGATCGCGGACGGGCAGCCGCATGAAGCTCGCCACGCCCGAGAAGCGCGGCGTGTCCATCCCCGAGGCCGGACGGAACCGCGCGATGCGCGCCGCATCCGCCTCGCTCACCCTGTGCGCCACCCTCGTGCCCCTCTCGCTTGCCCGCATCCGACAGGTAGGCGCCGGGCGCGACGGGGCGAGGCAGCCGGACGGGGGCGGCGATGCCGATGGTCGACACGGCCGGGCGGAGCCCGGCGGAAGCGGCGCTGTGGGAGCGCATCGCACGGGCTACGGCGGCGATCCGGGCCGGCCGAACGCGTCGTCGTTGACGAGGCGGGACGCTCTGGCTATAGACCGCGCTTCGCCGGGCGCACGCGCTTGCCCGACTTCGCGTTTTCCTGACACCCGCACGCGTCGGCCGCCGCCCGGATACCGGGCTCGAGGCCGGTATCGCCCGACGAGACGAGGATGCCCATGGCCAACACCGTGTCGGCCAAGAAGATGACCCGCAAGATCGCCAAGCGCACGGCGATGAACCGCTCGCGCCGCTCGCGCATGCGCACCTTCGTCCGCAAGGTCGAGGAGGCGATCGCGTCCGGCGACCAGACCAACGCCCTCAGCGCGCTCCGCGCCGCCGAGCCGGAGATCATGCGCGCCGCCCAACGCGGGATCGTTCACAAGAACAACGCCTCGCGCAAGGTCTCGCGCCTCGCCGCCCGCGTGAAGGCCCTCGCGCTCGCCGCGTAAGCCACCGCCCCCATCGTCCAGACGGATCGAGCCCGGCCTTCGCGCCGGGCTTTTTCGTGCGAGCTGTGGTGCCGGTGCGTCGGCGACCCTGCCGGACTGCCCGATCGACGCAAGCTTCGATGGGTCGGACGGGACGACACGGTTTTCCGAGGTGTTCTTGCCCACGCACGACGTGCAAGGCCATCGACCGGAAACGGGCATCCCCTGCGCCGCCGCGCACCGGAGGCGATGCACTGCGATCGGCGTCTCGGCGACCGGTCCGGTGTCACGCCGTCAGACCATCGGTCGCTTGAGCGCGTCCCGAGATGAAGCGTTAACGCTGTTGCGAAGTCCATCGCGTTGCAGAGTCTTCGCGGCGGGCATCGCTTAACAAAGCTGTACCGGCCGCGAGCAAAGGCACAGCATCGCGCGCGGCGAAGCGAATCATGCATCGAATCAATGCCGTATCCTCGCAGCCTTCGACTCGGACGGAGGCTAGGAAGTGGCGGTCAAGCCTTTCCCCGCAAGTCCCACTGTTAAAACTACCGTAGGCAATTGTTGATAGGCTCTTCAAATCGACGAACGGCGTCATCGTACGGGTTGACTCGCGTCGATGTCTGCACTCCGGCGCGTGTTCGCGGGGTGTTCCAGTGTGCGTACGCTCCGTCGGCGGGTCTCCCGCCTCCGGTGCGAGGAGAGCTTCAGTGATGCGTGTCGACGAGAGCGTTGCGGGCGGGGCTGAGAATGGCCGGGGCACCGGCGGCACGGACATGGTCGCGGCCTGGGGGCGGGTGAAGCGCCGGCTGCGGGCCGAACTCGGCGAGGACGTGTTCGCCAGTTGGTTTGCGCGTCTCGAACTGGATTGCGTCGTCTCGGGCACCGCCCGCCTCACCGTGCCGACCCGCTTCCTCAAGAGCTGGATCGAGTCGCACTACCTCGACCGGGTGCTGAACACCTTCAGGGCCGAGGTCGAGGAGATCGGCCGCATCGAGGTCGGCGTGCGCGGCACCGCTGCCCCCGTCCGCCCCGTGGCGCCCGGCGCGCCCAAGCCCGGACCGACCAGCGGTCCGTTGGCCCGCCTTCACGCCGCCGGCACCCCGGCCCCGATCGCCGCGCCGGCTCCCGACATGCGCAGCGAGATCGCCGGCGACCTCACCGGCGCGCCGCTCGATGCCCGCCTCACCTTCGCGAGCTTCGTGCTCGGCCGCTCCAACGCCCTGGCGCACGCCGCCGCCGACCGCGTCGCCCGCCACGACGGCGAGGGCGCGCTCTACAACCCGCTCTACTTCCACGCCGGCGTGGGCCTGGGCAAGACGCACCTGCTGCACGGCATCGGCCACGCCGCCCGCGAGGCCGGGCGCCGGGTGATCTACCTCACCGCCGACCGCTTCATGTACGGCTTCGTCAACGCCCTGAAGACCCAGAACGCGCTCGCCTTCAAGGAGCGCCTGCGCGGGATCGACCTGCTGATCCTCGACGACGTCCAGTTCATCCAGGGCAAGTCGATCCAGGCGGAGTTCGGCCACACCATCAACGCTCTGATCGATGCCGGCCGGCAGGTCGTGGCCGCCTCCGACCGGCCGCCGACGGAACTCGAGGCGCTCGACGAGCGCGTCCGCTCGCGGCTGGCCGGCGGCCTCGTGGTCGAGATCGGCGCCCTCGACGAGCAGCTTCGCGCCTCGATCCTGTCGGCGCGGCTGGCCGCGGTGCGGGTGGCGCACCCGACCTTCGAGGTGTCGCCCGCGGTGGCGGCCTACGTGGCGCGCGCCATCACCGCCAACGGCCGCGACCTCGAGGGCGCGGTCAACCGGCTGCTCGCGCACGCGACGTTGACCGGCACGGCGGTGACGATGGAGACCGCCGAGACCGCGATCCGCGACCTCGTGAAGAACCGCGAGCCCAAGCGCATCAAGATCGAGGACATTCAGAAGCTGGTGGCCTCCCGCTACAACGTCTCGCGCTCGGACATCCTCAGCGAGCGCCGCACCGCCGCCGTGGTCAAGCCCCGCCAGATCGCGATGTACCTGTCGAAGGTCCTGACCCTGCGCTCGCTCCCCGAGATCGGCCGCCGCTTCGGAGGCCGCGACCACACCACCGTGCTGCACGCCGTGCGCAAGATCGAGAAGCTGATCGGCGAGGACGCGGTTCTGGGGGACGAGGTCGAGCTGCTGAAGCGGATGTTGCAGGACTGATCTGAAGTTGCGCGCGCTTCCCTCTCCCCTTTAGCGGGAGAGGGTGGCCCGCGAGCTACGTCGGG